>JAYWAX010000309.1:0-5402 GCA_043782125.1 Acetobacteraceae bacterium
TTCGACCAGCGCGAGGCGGCCCGCAGAATAAACAAGGTAGCAATTGACGGATGTGCGCCGGCCCGGCCGGAAATTGGCGTCCAGCAGAGTCTGGCCCGCGTCTTTGGTGATGTTTTGCAACACCTCCAGATTGCCATCCAGATAGCCGTCGGACAGTGCCGTCACGACGATGTCGCCGATACGGCGATGATAGACGCCGGGGATTTGCCCGGTGGGGATTGTTATCACGTCGTTGTCTCCTTGTGCGATCTACGCTGTCTGTAGCGCGGCGATTTCGGTGGAGGAATATCCGAGTTCGGTCAGAACCGTTTCGGTATCAAAGCCCAGAGGGCGGCCGCCGTGGCGGATTTCGGTGGGGGTCATGGAGAAGCGTGCGGCCGGGCGGGCCTGGCGGATGCGCCCGGCGCCGCCGTGGTCGTATTCGACGACGATTTCGTTTGCCTGAACCTGAGGGTTTTGGATCATGGCAGTTCGGGTCAGGACAGGGGCGCAAGGGACGCCTTCCGCTTCCAGGCGGTCCAGCCATTCGGCAGCGGGTTTTGTCAGCAGAACGTCCTGGGTCAGGCGCAAGCGTTCGTCGATGTTCTTGCCGCGTAACGCCGGGGTTTTGAAACGCGGGTCGTCCAGCCATTCGGGCTTGTTCAAGGCCCGGGTCAGCGCCAGCCATTCCTTGTTCGATTGCACGGCGGCGCTGATATAGTCGGTTTGAGTTTGATAGATCAGGTCGATGAAGCTGGCTGCGTCCTGCTGCGGGATGTCCTCGCCCACGAAGGTTTGGCTGCCCATGTCGGAGGCCCAGAGGAAGGCCACGACCGCGTCCAGCATCGACAGGCGGACATGTTGACCTTGCCCAGTTCTTTCGCGGGCCAGCAGCGCGGCGGTGATCGCCTGCGACGCGGTGATCGCGGTCATTTTATCCGGCACGATCGTGCGGACCAAACGTGGCCGTTCCGTGTCCGAACCAGCCTGAATGGAGGCGAGGCCGGACACGCCCTGGATCAGCGGATCGTAAACCGGTTTGCCCACGTAAGGACCACTGTCGCCGAAACCGCAGATGGAGACATAGATCAGGTTCGGCTTGATCGCCCGCAACGCGTCCTCGCCAAAACCCATCCGCTCTGCCACCCCTGGGCGGAAATTTTGCACGAACACATCTGCCGTCGCGACCAGGCGTTTCAGGGCGGCCTTCGCGCCCGGCTGGCGCAGGTCGAGCGCGATGCAGCGTTTGTTGCGGTTGTTGTTCAGGAAGCCGGCGGAAAAGCCGCCGCGCCGGTTGTTCTGCGCGCGCGTGTGGTCGCCCCCATCGGGATTTTCCACCTTGATCACCTCGGCGCCCTGATCCGCCAGGATCATCGTGGCCAAAGGGCCGGAGATCATGGAGGTCAGGTCGACAATTCGAAATCCGTGCAGCGGGCCGGGCATTCTGGGCTCCAGGGTGAGGGTTGGGGGTGTATAGCATGGGGCGCCGGGCGGTCGAACGGTGGGGGCGGCGTTGGTTTGGGCGGGCGTTTCTGGCCGGGGGAGGTGCCCTTGGTTCGCGCCTGGTTTCGAAACGACGCTCTGCCTGTCGCGGCTGGCAGGTCTGCGCGGCTGTCTGGTGAACTGGCCAAGGCGATTGGCTGAAGTGAGAAGGACGCGCGTCATCTGGATATGGACGATGTGGTGAAAGACTGATGCCGGGGATTGGGCTTTTGGAACCTCGGGTCGCGTTTGGCTGTATGATCGATCCCGGCGTTATCCCGGATTCGGCGAAGAGTCCGACACGAAGTTACACGAAGGAATATCTTGACTTGTTGGAGCAAGGCAGATTGTCGCGCCAAAGCGGGAGCCGTGACTAAAGGCGTGCTGCCGGGCGCTTCGTGGGCGATGTCGGGCTACGCGTTGCTCATACGGGATGCCGCGCGCTACCGGACTTATTTTCCGAGGCTGGCGTTGATCGCGCCGGATTAACGCGGTCCACCCGCGACAAATCCCCCACGCCCCGCTAAACCGCCGCCAGCGCACACCAACCCGAAGGCCGGCCCGATGAACCTGCACAGCCTCCTCCAAAAACGCCTCGCCTCCGGTCGTCCCGTCCGCGTCGGCCTGATCGGCGCCGGGAAATTCGGCTCCATGTTCCTGTCCCAGGTGCCTACCACCCCCGGCCTGGAGGTCGCCGCCATCGCCGATCTCTCCCCGGAACGCGCCCGCGCCGCCTGCCGCGCCGTCGGCTGGTCTCCGGAGCGGATCGCCGCCACGCGCTTCACCGATGACGCCATGGCCATGATTGCCAGCCCGGATATCGAGGTCGTGGTGGAAGCCACGGGACACGCCCCCGCCGGCATCGGCCACGCGCGCCAGGCAATCCGCAACGGCAAACATATCGTCATGGTCAACGTGGAGGCCGACGTGCTCGCCGGACCGTTGCTGGCGCGGGAAGCGGAACAGGCAGGCACCGTCTACTCCCTTGCTTATGGCGATCAGCCCGCGTTGATCTTTGAAATGGTCGATTGGGCGCGCGCCTGCGGGTTCAACGTGATCGCGGCGGGCAAGGGCACGAAATACATGCCGGAATATCACGCCTCGACGCCAGAAACGGTGTGGGGGTTTTACGGCCTGACCCCGGAAGAAGCGCGCACAGGCGGCATGAACCCGCAAATGTTCAACTCTTTTCTCGACGGCACCAAGTCGGGCATCGAAATGGCCGCCGTCGCCAACGCCACGGGTTTGACGCCCGCGCCTGACGGGCTCGCCTTCCCGCCCTGCGGCACCCACGAACTCACCGATGTGCTGGTGCCCGGCAATAAAGGCGCGCTGCACCATGCGGGCCAGGTGGAAGTCATCTCCTCCATCCGTCGCGACGGCAGCGCGGTGCAGAACGACCTCCGTTGGGGCGTTTACGTGGCCTTCGAGGCCCCGAACGAATACGCCGCCCGCTGCTTTAAGGAATATGGCGTCGTCACCGATCCGTCCGGCAAAATCTCCGTCCTGTATCGCCCTTTCCACCTGATCGGCCTGGAACTGAACGTCTCCATTCTGTCCGCGGCCTTGCGCGGCGAGGCGACGGGCGCTGCGACCGGGTTCCGTGGCGACGTCGTCTCCACTGCCAAACGCGACCTGAAAGCGGGCGAAATCCTGGATGGCGAGGGCGGCGCCTGTGTCTGGGGCAAGCTGATGCCCGCCGCCGACAGCCTCCGCCACGGCGGCCTGCCGATCGGCCTGGCCAACCGCGTCCCCCTCATTCGCGACATTCCCGCCGGCGCCCCCGTCACCTGGGCAGACGTGCGTATGGATGAAACCGACGCCGCTTACCGTTACCGGCGGGACATGGAGACCGCCTTCGCCTGATCAGGCCGTCGGCGTACCCGCGCGATGCACCGGGCGGATCCATTCCTTCAGATGCGGCGATAACGCGTGCTCCGGAACTTTCGTGAGGTCCTTGGCCAGCTTGCCCATAACCTTCGCGGCGGTGACGGTGTCGAGTACGTCGAAAATCTCGCTCATGACATGCGGCGGCGCGACCAGCACCAGCTCGTCGAACATACCCTCGTTCGAGCGCATATTGATCCGATCCGCCACGGCCCGGGCGAACCGGACCTTCTCCTGGTCGTGCGGGTCGAGCCGCGCGGTGTAGGCATGGCGCGTGGGCGAGCCGCTTTCGAACGACCGTCCCGCGCGCTCCGTCACCAGATCGCTGGTGTGCATATGAACAGTGGCGGAATCGAGCGACTCGAAGACGTGAAGCCCATTGTCCTCCGCCGGACGCAGGAAACGGGCGTGACCGCCATCGGCGACGACGAAACAGAGTTTTCGACCGTGAGGCATGGAATTCGTCCCTTGGTTGCCAATCCTCTTGATCCGCGCATCCCGGCATCGGCGCATTGATCTGGCGCAATCGCGTTTGGGCCGGAGCGCCCTTCCCTCTTTGGCCCATTGGCCGCCATACTGGTCCTTCCCTGACCTCAACCCAGAGTCCCCATGACCATTGTCGTCGGCATCCCGGCCTGCGCCACCGTTGCCAATGAGCGCCCGGTTCATCAAACGCCCGCGCGGTACGCCGACGCGCTGATCGGCGGGGCTGGCGCTGTGCCGCTGATCGTCCCGCCGATGGGCATGGGACAGTTGGCCCTGCTCGACCGCATGGATGGGCTTTTGGTGCCCGGCAGTCCCAGCAACGTGCATCCGTCGCATTACGGCGTGAACGTGAGCCTGACGCCGGAGAAACACGATCCCGACCGGGATGCGACGACTCTGCCGCTGATCCGCGCCGCGATCGCGCGCGGGCTGCCGGTGCTGGCGATTTGCCGGGGCATTCAGGAGCTGAACGTGGCTCTGGGCGGTACGCTGCTGCAAAACATTCACGACATACCCGGCCGCATGGATCACCGTGGCGGCGGGCCGCCGTTGGACAAGGCCTATGGGCCGAAACACACGGTGTCCGCGACGGGCGCGCTGGCCCGGATCGTGGGCGCGGCAGAGATCGTGGTAAATTCCCTGCATGGCCAGGCGATCGACCGGCCCGGCGAGGGGCTTGTCGTCGAGGCGTTGGCCCAGGATGGAACGATCGAAGCGGTTTCGCTGCCCACTGCCCAGGGATTTGTGCTTGGTTTACAATGGCATCCTGAGTGGCGTTGGGCGGAACAACCCGCCAGCGTCGCCATTTTCCGTGCGTTCGGCGAAGCATGCCGCGCGTATCAACTGGGTTTAAGAAAGGCAGCGTAGAATGGATCTTCAAATCGCCGGCAAGACGGCGCTCATTACCGGTGGCTCCAAAGGGATCGGGCGCGCGACCGCCGAGGTTCTGGCGGGCGAAGGAGTCAACGTCATCCTCGTGGCGCGCGACCAGGCGACGCTGGACGAAGCTGCGGCCGCGATCCGCGCCAAACGGCAGGTGAATGTCCGCACCATCGCGGCCGATCTGTCGAACGACGCCGCGGTGCGGAAAGTCGCGGCGGAAGCGGGCGAGATCGATATCCTCGTGAACAACGCCGGCGCGATTCCGCCGGGCGACGTGCTGTCGATCGACGACGCGAAATGGCGCGCCGCATGGGACCTGAAAGTATTCGGCTATATCTCCTTTTGCCGAGTGATGTACGGGCAGATGAAGACGAAAAAGGCGGGCGTGATCGTCAACGTGATCGGCGCGGCGGGCGAGAGTTTTCCGACCAACTACATCGCGGGCGCGGCGGGCAATGCCGCGCTGATGGCTTTCACGCGCGCTTTGGGGAAGGGTGCTCCGGCGGACGGGCTGCGGGTTCTCGCCATCAATCCTGGCCCGGTGGAAACCGACCGCCTGGTGATGCTGCGCCGCGCGGAAGCGGAACAAAAATTGGGCGACGCGAATCGTTGGCGCGAATTGTCGGCCGGCATGCCGTTCGGCCGCGCGGCGAGCCCGGCGGAAATCGGCAACGCGGTGGCGTTCC
>JAYWAX010000310.1:0-14855 GCA_043782125.1 Acetobacteraceae bacterium
CCGTTACGATCGGCGTGCAGCAGCCGGACAAGGTCGATACAGAGGCGGTGCGGGTGACTCTGCCGCACGGGATCGTCACCGTGAAGGCGGTCAGGGCAAATCCAGCCTGACCTCCACCGCCGCGCTGGCGACGATCGCGACATCCCCGCCCGCCAGATCCGGCACGTCCAGACCGCCCTTGACCGCCTTCACGGTGACGATCCCGTGCGGCAGAGTCACGCGCACCGCCTCTGTATCGACCTTGTCCGGCTGCTGCACGCCGATCGTAACGGAGACGTGCATTTGCGTCTTCGGATCGATGCCCAGGGAACGGAGCATGCTGAGCGAGCTGTGGTGGATCGCGTCCTGCACTGCGCGCAACGCCGCCTTGGTGTAATCGCCGCCGTGCAGATCGTTGCCGGTCCCCATTTCGAGGATGACTCGTTTCAATGCCATTGTCTTGTCCTCCTCATGCCACATCCAGCCAGACGACCGCGGCCGCCTGCGCCAGCAGGGTGACGTTGGTGCCTTCGTCGTTGGGAATTTCCAGGCCGCCCTGGACCACTGTCACGGTGCCGGTGCCATGCGGCAGCACCGCCAGCACCTGCGCTTTGTCGACTTTCTCCGGATGCGGAGTGCCGATCGTAACCTCGACCTTCATCGAATCGACGTCGAGCCCCAGCGCGGCCGCGACGCTGAGGGAGTTGTGCCAAAGCGCGTCGCGCAGCGCCCGCACGGCGGCTTTGGTATCGTCGCCGCCGCGGATATCCGTGCCCATCCCGATTTCCAGGACCATGCGTTTCAGGGTCATGCCCGGTTCTTTCCTGTTGCCCGCGTCAGCTTAGGCCCGGCCTGGCGCGGCGTCATCCCAACCCCGCGACCCAAGGGGGCGACCCGAGGCAGCGACCCGCAAGGCCGCCACCCGGCGGTAGCATCGGGAGGCGCAACGATGTTCGGACCCAGGCCTGGCGGGGGAAGGGGGCGCACGGTAATTTCTCGCGATCTTCTTGGGCGGCGAAGCATGGACGCGCGGATACTTTGGGAACCGGGCAATGCAAGGTCACCGGCCGGGCGCGCTCGGCGGTTTCCGCACGGGGTTTCGGCGCGCGATGGATCGCGCGAAATTTTTGCCTTTCGCGAACCGCGAAATCGTGCCGGACCGTGCGGCCGGGATCGCGTGATTTGCTGCCACAGCGGTAGATTTGCTCTTTCGGCGCGTATTGGCGCGGGATATGGGACTGGTCTCGGAACCGGCGAACGGATTGTTAACGAACGCAGTCCGCGCGGCGCTATGCACGGGGTTGGAACCTTGCTAACAGATGCCATGGCGAAAGATTCGCGACAATCGCCAGCGACATGCGTCCTGACAGGAAAGGCGGAACCGTGAACGTCCCCAAGACCACAATGAGTTCAGGACCGTCGATCCGCGGGTTTTTCCATCGTAAAGCGGCGGCGGCTGTGACTCTGGTCCTGGCGGCCGCGCTCGCTGCTCCGGCTTTGGCGCAGGCGCCGTTGCAGGGCGCGCCGTTACCGCCCTCGGTTCCGCCCGCGGGCTCCCCGATCGAGCGGATGGCGCCGCGTCCGCTGCCCGCCGTATCCGCCACCGGCATCGATTTCGGCGCCCTGGACAAAGGCGAGGTGCCGAACGTCTCGATCGCGATCCGCCAGGTTCAGGTCAGCGGCGCGACGATGTTTCAGACCGAAATCGCCGCTTACACCGCCGATCTGACCGGGCCTGCGGTGCCGCTGCCGCGGCTGAACGAAGCCCGTCAGAAAATCCTGCTGCACTACCGGGAACGCGGATTCGCGTTCGTTTCGGTGTCGCTGTCGGTCGATCCCGCGCCCGGCGTCGCCCGCTTCAAAGTGGTCGAGGGCCATATCGTCGCGGTGAAACTGGAAGGCGATATCGGCCCGGCCGGCGCGATGATCCTGCGTTTCCTCCACCGCCTGATCGACGGCGAGCCGGTCAACACCGGACGCCTCGAAAAATACGTGCTGCTGGCACAGGATGTGCCGGGCGTCAGCCTCAGCACGGTGCTGGAACAATCGAAGACCGATCCGGGCGCCCTGACGCTGGTGGCGCAGGTGGGACGCAGCGGTGTTCCGGTGCTGCCCGGCGCGCGCTACGGCTCGCTGTCGGGCTATTTTTCGATGGACAACCGCGCCTTCGACCTGACCGGACCGATGGAGGCGCTGGCGGGCGTCAGCGTCGCGGGCCTGACGTCGTTGGGCGACAAGACAGATTTTTCGTTTTTCCATTCGTTCCCGAACAGTCAGAATTTCGGTCAGATTTCGTCCGAGTGGTATGTCTGCTGGCCCGGCACCGAGTGGGACGCGATGCGGGCGCTGTGCTCGTCCGGTCTGAAATTCAAGATTTACGGCGGCGCCGGTGTCAGTACTCCAACCGGCTCTCTGGCGGCGCTGAAATATAACGGCGTCACCAATATTTTCGGCGCACAACTGACCTTGCCGGTGATCCGCTCCCGGCAACAGAACCTGAACGTTTACACCGCCTTGGACATGCTGGAATCGACGGTCTACACGGGCGCGGTGGCGGCGCAATCCAGCGCCGATCAGGTGCGCTCGTTGCGGTTCGGCGCCGAATACGTGCTGTCGGACCAGGTCGTGGACCGGCTGTTGGAGGGGTTGCCCGGCGGCAAACATGCCGCGACCAACCAGTTGCAGGTCCGGGTCTCCCGCGGCCTCGACTTTCTGGGCGGCTTCCATGGCACGGCCTTGCCGCCAAGCACGGCGCGATCGAACGAGCGGCATAATTTCACCGCCCTGAAGCTTGAAGCCAGCCGCATCCAGACCATTTACACGTTGGACGGTGGGGGCAGCTTCGCGCTGATGGGGTTGGCGACCGGGCAATGGTCCAACGACATCCTGCCGCCGTCGGAGCAGTTCTATCTCGGTGGCGCGCGCTTCAATCGCGGTTATTACGCGGGCCAGGCGCCGGGCGACAAAGCGCTCGCCGCCACCGCCGAACTTCAGTTCAATACCATCCTCGACCTCAGCTGGGCCATCAGCCAGGCGGAGGTGGCGAGCCAGTTTTACGTCTTCTACGACTGGGGCCAGACCTGGCAGAACCAGAGCACGGATTCCGCGACGCGGTTGGTCTCGGCCGGGTCGGGCGTGCGGTTGCAGATCACGAAATACGTGGAACTCGACCTGGAAGCGGTGGCGCGGATGACAAAGCGGCCGCCGCCCTCGCAGGCCGATCTGAATGGAATTGGGCTGTATTGGCGCGTATTGGGAAGGTTCTGATTATGCGCGATTTAAGTGTGGAATGCTGCGTGACGTGTATCCGGTTGCCGATGACCCAGGAGAACGTTCGATGACCAAAACGCGCGATAAGGGTTTGGGCGTGATTCGCGTGATTGGCCTGGCGCGGCGATCGCGCGCGGCGCTGATGGTCACGACGGCGTTGCAGGCCGTGGCGGCAATGGTGCTGGCGATGCCCGCGGGCGCGCAACCGGCGCCGAACGCGCGTCCCACCGGCGGCATCGTCATCGGTGGATCGGTCGCCATCGGGCAAACCGCGAACAACACCGTCGTCACCCAATCGACGCAGCGCGGCGCCGTCAACTGGCAGAGCTTCGACGTCGGATCGAAGCAGACCGTCACATTCCAGCAGCCAAGCACCCAGGCGATCACGCTGAACACGGTGGTCGGACCCAATCCCTCGCAGATCGCCGGGCGGATCGACGCCAACGGCCAGATCGCGATCGTCAACCAATCCGGGGTCACCTTCTTCCGCGGCGCGCAGGTCAATACTGCGGGGATCATGGTGTCCGCCTCGGGGACGGACCCGAAAGCGTTCATGGCCGGCAGCAAGATCGCGTTCGATCGACCGGGCGATCCCAACGCGCGAGTCGTCAATAACGGCCGCATCACGGTGCGGGAGGCCGGGCTTGCCTCCCTGGTCGCGCCGTCGGTCGCGAATAACGGGGTAATCGACGCGAAACTGGGGCATGTCGTGCTGGCCGGCGCGAAGACGGCGACGCTGGATCTTTACGGCGACAAGATGGTCAGCCTGAACGTCACGGGCGCGGTTACGCAGGCGCCGGACGGTGGCGATGCGCTGGTGACGAACACGGGCACGATCCGGGCGAATGGCGGGACGGTGCGGCTGACGGCGCGCGCGGTCGATGGCCTGGTCACCAATCTTGTGAACGCGGGCGGGACCATTCAGGCGCGCACGATCGGGACGCGGACGGGCGAGATTCAGATCGACGGTGTCGGCGGGTCGATCACGGTCTCGGGCACGCTGGACGCAACGGGCAAGGCGCCGGGCACGACGGGCGGGCGGATCGGGTTGCTGGCGACGGACGCGGTGATTGTTAAATCGGGCGCCTTGGTCACCGCCTCGGGCGCAGCGGGCGGCGGCGTGGTTGCGGTGGGAACGACGTTCAGGCGTGCCGTCGGCGGGCCGGCGGTGACCACAACGCGGACGGCGAAACGCGTGATTGTCGAGGCGGGCGCGACGATTTCGGCGGATGCCACGGTCAACGGGACCGGCGGCAATGTGACCGTGCTGTCCACCGATTTGACAACAATGGCGGGCACGATCACCGCGCGCGGCGGCGCCCAGGGAGGGAATGGCGGGTTCGTCGAGCTGTCGGGCAAGAATTTGGGCGTGACCGGGGCTGTCGATGTTTCGGCGCCGAACGGAACGCCCGGGAAGATTTTGCTCGATCCGGATTTTCTGGATATTGTCGCCAACGGCTCCCAATCCGAAGCCGGCAACTTCGCGGCCAACAGTGGCACGGTGCTGGCGGGCGACGGTTTGACCGGGAATCCCGATAAGATCAAGGCAAGCACGATCGACGCATTCAACGGCAACGTCCTGTTGCAGGCGAACAAGACGCTGACCGTCGCGTCCTCAATCAATTTAAGTGCGGCGGCCGGGCTGAGCCTGACGCTGGAAGCGGGCGGCACTATCGTCGTCGCGGCGGGTCAGACGGTGGCGGCGACCGGCGATATCATCCTCGCGACCGGCGGCGCGGGACCGTCGAGCCCGGCCGCGGCCCAGGCCTCGCCGTTGATTTCGTTGCTTGGCACGGTGGCGTCGTCCGGCGGGTCCGTCAGTATTCTCAGCGGGCTGGGATCGGGCGGCACGTTCGGCACGATCGCGGTTGGGGCGGCGGGTCTTGTGTCGGCGCCAACGTCGGGCAAATTGATTACGTTGCAGGCGGACACGTTGACCGTGGCCTCTGGCGGAAAAATTCAGGCGTCTCTGGGCACTCTGGAAATCGCACCCGCGACCGCGACCAATGCGATTTCGTTTGTGACAAGTAACGCGACCACGCTGAAGGTCGGAACCGCCGCTTTGGCGGGCGTTACCGCGTCCACGCTGCGTCTGGGGTCCGTCACTGTCGGCGGGACGCCAACGACGACGGCCGCGACAATCACGTTCGATGCCAACGTCGATCTGACGGGAATCGCGACGACACTGGACCTGCGGGCGACCGGCGCAGCGGGCCGCACCGGTGCCAATGTTCTGACCGTCGGCACGTTGACCGGCGCGACCGCGGGCCTCGATCTGGCGAACGGGAACGCCGCCGAGCACACGATCGGGACGATCGGGAGCTATGCCGCCGGGGCCGGCGCCTTCAATGTCAGCATCGTCAATGGCGCCACGATTGCCGGACCGGTAACGGCCGACACCATGTTTTTCGGGAGCCTCGGAGGCTCCATCTCGGTCACCGGCACGCTGACCGCAACGACCAACATGACCATCCAAACAAGCGGGACAATTATCGCCGGGACAGCTTCGAAGTTCGACGCGCCCACGGTGACGTTCCTCGCGGCGTCGAGTGGGATCGCCTTCAACGGCGGCGCGGTCGTTGGCCAGGCGGGCGGGCTGGTTAATCTGTCCGTCGCGGCGGGTATCGCACAGGCCACGACCTCGAAAATCGTCGGCGCGACATTGCAAAGCCCCGCTGGATTGACCGGAACGATCAACCTTCTGGGCACCGCGAACGCCATCGGCACTCTGGCCGCCGCGAGCGCGGGCACGGCGAATTTCACGTTGGTCAACACGGGTTCCCTGGTGGCCTCGGCGGCCGTGACGACGGCCAATCTCAAGCTCAGCAGCGATACGATTGTCGTCGAAACGACCGGCAATCTCGCGGCCACGGCGGGTCTGACGCTGGTGGCGGGCACGGGCGGGATTTCGCTGAAAGCCGCGTCGGTTCTGACCGCGCCGACGGTCGATTTGTCCGCCACGAACGGCGGCGTGGTCCAGAGCATCAACGGCATCGTCCGCGCGTCGGGGTCGCTGGTCAGCGGTTCCGGCATTGGCGGCACCGGGGGGGTGCTGATCTCCGGCAGCGTCAACACAATCGCGTCGATCGGTTCGATCATTCTGAACAATGGCGATTTCGTGCTGACCGGGAACACTGGCAAGGTCAGCACGTTTGGCACGATTTCCGCCAACAACATAACAATTGGCAGCGACACGATCGCCATTGGCGGCAGTCTTCTCGCGGTTGGCGGCAATAAATTGGTCGCTCTGCAGAGCTTTACGGGCGGGATCACTCTTAACTCAGGACATGTGATAACGGGTGGCACGCTCTCGGTCACCGCCACCAGCGGTGGTGTTACGCAGACGGCGGCCGGGGCGGTGACCGTGGGGACGTTGTCGGGCTCGGTAGGGGGCGCGCTGTCGTTGACGGCCGGCGTCAACAACATCGACACGATCGCCTCGGTGTTCGCGACCACCGGCGTGGCGCTCAAGAACAACAAGGCACTGACTGTCACCGGGACGGTGACGGCGAACACCGGCAATGTGTTCCTGTCGGCGCCGACGCTGATCTTCGCGTCCGCCGCCACGGCCCAGGCGGTGGCGGCGGGGGCGAGGGTCAGTCTACAGACCGACAGTCTCGCCAATCTCGGGACATCTGGCGCGGACGGTGTCGCCAACGCGACCGCCACCGGCGTTTTCGAACTCGCACCACTGACCGCGATCTCCGAGACCCTGGGCGCGGCGTCCGGTCTTTCGTTGACCAATCTGACCGGCATCACCGCGGGGACCATCCGCATTGGCGCCGTGACGCAGCCAGGCGCCGTCGGTCCAACGGCCACCGCGAGCTCCATCAACATCGCGGGCGGGTTCGCCGCAGGCAGCACGAACGTCGATCTGCGGACCAGCGGCGCCATAACCCAGGCAGGCGCGTTGACGACGACCGGCACGCTGACCGGCGTGGCCAATTCCGTGACCCTGACCAATGCGTCGAACGCGATCGCCACGCTGGGGAATTTCGCCTCCACCGGCACGTTGGTCCTGATCGATACCGGCGCGTTCGCCGTGGCGGGCAACGTGACTGCGTCCGGCGCGAGCCTGCAAACCGATTCCGCGCTGTCGATTTCCGGCTCGGTCAGCGCCGCCGCAATCGCCCTGAAGGGCGCGAGCATCACAATCGGCGGCACGGTGACGGATGGCGGGTCCGGCACCGTCAGCCTGATTGCGACAACAACGAGTATCGACGAAACCGGAACCCTGATCGCGGGCACGCTAACCGGCAGTGCCGTGACCACGGCCAGCCTCTTCGTTACTGCGAACCAGATCGCGAACCTGGGCAGTTTCACGGCGGTTGGCTTTAACCTGAAAGATGGCGCGGCGCTGAACGTGACGGGCACGGTCGCCGGCGGCAGCGGCGGCATCCAGTTGGTCTCCAGCACGATCCTGTCCATCGGCGGTAGCCTGAGCGCGTCAGACATCTCTCTCTCGGGCCCGACAATCGCCGTTTCGGGCTCGATCGCGGGGACGAACGCCGTGAATTTTGGCGGTGGGGTCGGTGGGATCGCGCTGAACAGCGGACATTTCGTGTCCGCCTCGACCGTCGACTTTGTTTCCACCAACGGAGTCGCACAGAACGTTGCCGGCACGATTTCGGCTGGAACGCTCAGCAGCAGCGGCAACGTGGGCAATGCCCCGGCCTCGTTGCTTGGCGCCAACAATATCGGGACGGTCGTGGGATTCGGTGCCGATTTTGGTTTCGGATTACGGAACGTGGCCGGGAACCTGACCGTCGATGGCTCGATCCATACGACGGTTGGCAATGTGTTCCTGTCCTCGCCGACGGTGACCTTCACCTCGAACGGCACGTTGAAGCCGGTGGCGGGCGCGATCGCGGGTATCCAGGCCAACAGCATCGTCAGCCTGGGCGTGACCGGCGCCAATGGCGTCGTGAATGTGGGTTCCGGCATCTTCGAAATCGCGCCGCTGGCGGGCAGCGCGCTCACACTCGGGTCCGCGTCCGGATTGTCGTTGACGAACACCACCGGGATTACCGCCGGAACCATTCGGGTGGGCGCGATCACCCCGTTCGGGAGCGTGAGCCCGACGATCGTCGCCAATGCGATCTCGATCGCCGGAGCTTTCAGCGCCGGCGCGGCGAACATCGACCTTCAGACGACGGGCGCGATTACGCAGACGGCCGCGTTGTCCACCACGGGAACCCTGACCGGTATCGCCAACAGCGCGACGTTGCTGAACGGCAGCAACGCCATAGCCAATCTGGGCAGTTTCGCCACGACAGCGGATCTGGCGCTGACCAGCAGCGGCAATCTGAACGTCGTGGGTAGAGTGACCGGCGCCAACGTTACGCTGAACGGCGATACCATCACCGCGGGCTCCAGCATTGGCGCCACGACGGCGTTGACGCTGAAATCCACCGTGGCCGGGATTTCTTTGAACACGGGCCATATCCTGTCCGGCGCGACGGTGGATTTGTCGGCCCCGGCGGGTGGCGGCGTGACGCAGATTTCGACGGGAACGATTATTGCGACGACGCTGCTGCAAAGCCTGTCGGCCGTCAAAGGCGGCGTCGATCTGGCCGGGACGAACAACACGATCGTTTCGCTTGGTTCGTTCCAGGTTACGACTGGCGATTTCCGGTTGGTGAACACCGGGAAAGCCATCGTGGCCGGGCCGGTGACGGCGGCCAACATTACCATCGACAGCCCGACGATTTCCGCGACCGGCAGTTTGGGCGCGACGACCCTGCTGACCCTGATCGCGGGCGGCGGCGGCATTTCCCTGGGCGCCGGCGATATTCTGACGGCGGCGACGGTCGATCTGAAAACAACCGGCGGCGGCATCAGCCAGGTCGCGGGCGGCAAAATCGGCGCGACCCTGCTGCAAAGCAATTCCGGCGCGACCGGCACCGTCGCGCTGGCGGGCACGCTGAACAACATCGCGACCCTGGGCAAATTCGCCGTGACGAGCGGCGATTTCACCCTGGTCGCGGATGGTAACACCGGTAACCTGAAGGTCGCCGGACCGGTGTCCGCGACGAATGTGTCGATTTCCGATAACGCGACAGGCATCAACACCGGCACGATCACCGTGGCGGGCAGTGTCGGCGCGACCGCGTCGCTGGTCGTCAACGCGGGCTCAGGCGGCATCTCGCTGGCGGCG
This sequence comes from Acetobacteraceae bacterium, assembly GCA_043782125.1. Classification (GTDB taxonomy): domain Bacteria; phylum Pseudomonadota; class Alphaproteobacteria; order Acetobacterales; family Acetobacteraceae; genus Rhodopila. Next base: position 9,407 of record JAYWAX010000310.1, read on the forward strand.
GGCGGAACCCTGGCGGCGCCAACAATCGATCTCTCCGCCCTGAACGGCGGCGTGACTCAGAACGCAACCGGCACAATCCAGGCGAGCACATTGTTACGCAGCGCCACCGGTGTGACCGGCACCGTCGATCTGACGGCGGGTTCGAACACCGTCGCCTCCGTCGGCACCTTCGCAGTGAGCAGCGGCGATTTCAAACTGGCGAATACCGGATCGCTGGACGCTGCCGGAAAACTGACGGCGGCCAATATCTCGTTGAACAGCGCGACCATCGGCGTATCCGGCAGCGTCGGTGCCACGACGTTGCTGACCCTGATCGCGGGCGCGGGCGGACTTGGCTTGAACACCGGACATATTCTGTCCGGTGCGACCGTCGATCTGGCGGCGTCGGGCGGCGGCATAACCCAGGTCGCGACGGGCAAAATCTCTGCGACGACCTTGCAGGCAAATGCGGCTGTCGTTGGAACAGTGGCTCTGGCGGGGACGCTGAACAACGTCTCGACCCTCGGCAAATTCGCCGTGACGGGCGGCGATTTCACGCTGGTCGATAACGGCAACGCCGCAGCCCTCACGGTGTCCGGGCCGGTCACGGCGGCGAATGTCACGCTTTCCAACGCAAATACCGGCACCATCGCGGTCGGAGGCAGTATCGGCGCCACAGCGGCGCTGGTGCTGAACAGCGGTTCCGGCGGGATATCGCTGAATTCCGGGCATGTTCTGACTGGCGCGACGATCGACCTGTCGTCCACGGGCGGCGGCGCGACACAGACGGCGGCCGGAACGATCGCGGCCAGCACGGTGCTGCGCAGCACGAACGGCACGAGCAAAACGGTCGATTTGTCGAATGCGACGAACACGATCGTTTCGATCGGAAGCTTCGCTGTGGCGGCCGGCGGCGATTTCAAGGCGGTATCGACCGGACTTCTGACCGCGGCGGGCAAGCTGACCGCGGACAATGTCGTTCTGACGGCGGATACCATCGCCGCCACCGGCAGCGTGGGCGCCACGACGGCGCTGACCCTGAAATCCACCGTGGGCGGGATCGCGCTGAACGCGGGCCATATCCTGTCCGGCGCGACGATCGATCTGTCCGCGCCGAACGCCGGTATTACGCAAATCGCGTCGGGAACGATCGCGGCCAGCACGATCCTGCTCAGCACGTCCGGGTCGAAAAACACCGTCGATCTGAAGGGCACCGCGAACACCCTGGCATCGGTCGGGACGTTCGCGGTGGGCGTGGGCGGCAATTTCAATGCGCTCTCGACCGGAACGATGAACGTCGCCGGGTCGATTTCCGCCGATAACGTGACCTTGACCGCTGCGGCGCTCACCGCGAGCGGACCCGCGGTCGCGACCACGCTGTTGAAGCTGTCCGCCACCGCTGGCGGCATCGTGCTGAATTCCGGACATATTCTGTCCGGCGCGACCGTCGATCTGTCCGCCACCAATGGAATCACCCAGGCCGCGAGCGGCGGATCGATCGTCGCGACGACTTCGTTGACCAGTGGGTCCGGTGTTACCGGCGGCGACGTCAACCTTGCGAGCACCACGAACACCATTCCCACTCTGGGCAATTTCGCTGTCACCAATGGTACGCTCTCGCTGACCGATGCTTCGGCATTGACCGTCGCGGGCAGCGCGTCCGGCTCCAAGGGCGTGGTGTTGACCGATGCCGGTCTGTTGACGGTGACGGGTACCGTCGCGTCCTCCGCTGGCAACATCGTGCTGCGTTCGACGGCCGCGGGCGGGGTCGCGATCAACGACGGGTCCGTCATCGCCACCGGCCAAACCGTTTCGGTGGCGGCATCGGTGCTGGCCGTGACCGGGGTCAATGGCACGATTTCTGCGACGACGTTCGAGTTCGGACCGGGTACCACGGGCGACACCGTGACGGTCGGCGGCGGCGGACTGACGCTTGGCAAGATCGGGGCCTCCGCGATTGTCGTGGGCCGGGTGTCGAACCTGACCACCGCGGGCGCGGTCGTGCTGAACAATTTCAATTTCGGTGCCGTGCCGGTGGAAATGGACGCCACGGGGGCGATCGCTCAGGCGGCTGGCTCGATTATCGGGGTTTCGACGCTGACCGGGACGGCGGGCACGCTGGCGCTGACAAATCCGGGCAACGTCATCTCTGTGCTGGGTTCGTTCGCCACGACGGGCAGCCTGGCGCTGACGGACACCGGCCTGTTGACCGTCAACGGCAAGGTGACCGGCGCCAATATCGCACTGATAAGCGATACCATCGTCGCGACCTCCAGCATCGGCGCCACAACGGCGCTGACGCTGAAATCCACCGTCAGCGGGATTTCTCTGAACGCGGGCCATATCCTGTCCGGCGCGACGGTGGATTTGTCGGCCCCGGCGGGCGGCGGGGTGACGCAGGTCTCGACCGGCACGATTATCGCGACGACGCTGCTGCAAAGCCTCTCGGCCGTGAGAGGCGGCGTCGATCTGGCCGGGACGAACAACACGATCGTCTCACTCGGTTCGTTCCAGGTTACGACTGGCGATTTCCGTCTGGTGAACACCGGGAAGGCCATTGTGGCCGGGCCGGTGACGGCGGCCAACATCACCATCGACAGCCCGACAATTTCCGCGACCGGAAGCCTGATCGCGACCACGCTGGTGACCCTGATCGCGGGCGCGGGCGGTATTTCCCTGGCCGCCGGCGATCTGCTGTCCGCTGCGACGGTCGATCTGAAAACAACCAACGGCGGTATCGATCAGAACATTGGCGGCACGATCGTTGCGACGGCCTTGCGCAGTAACACCGGCGCGACCGGCACCGTGAGTCTGGCGGGCACGCTGAACAATGTCGCGACTCTCGGCAAATTCGCCGTGACCGGCGGCGATTTCACCCTGGTGGATAATGGTAACACCGGTAACCTGACCGTGTCCGGACCCGTGACGGCGGCCAAAATCACGCTTTCCGACGCAAATACCGGCACGATTACTCTGAACGGCAGCGTCGGCGCGACCGCGTCGCTGGTCGTCAACGCGGGCTCCGGCGGCATCTCGCTGGCGGCGGGCGGCACCTTGGCGGCGCCAACGGTCGATCTGTCCGCCCTGGGCGGCGGCGTGACCCAGAACGCGACCGGCACAATCCAGGCGAGCACATTGTTTCGCAGCGCCGGCGGTGTGACCGGCACCGTCGATCTGACGGCGGGTTCGAACACCGTTGCCTCCGTCGGCACCTTCGCTGTCAGCAGCGGCGATTTCAAACTGGCGAATACCGGATCGCTGGACGCCGCCGGAAAACTGACGGCGGCCAATATCTCGTTGAACAGCGCGACGATTGGCGTATCCGGCAGCGTCGGGGCGACGACGTTGCTGACTTTGATCGCCGGCGCGGGCGGACTCGGATTGAACACCGGGCATATCCTGTCCGCCGCGACGGTCGATCTGGCGGCGTCCGGCGCCGGCATATCCCAGGTCCTGACGGGCACAATCTCCGCGACGACCTTGCAGGCCAATGCGGCCGTCACAGGACCGGTGGCGTTGGCGAGCACGCTGAACAACGTCTCGACCCTTGGCAAATTCGCCGTGACCGGCGGCGATTTCACGCTGGTAGATAATGGCAACGCCGCAGCCCTCACGGTGTCCGGGCCGGTCACGGCGGCGAATGTCACGCTTTCCAACGCGAATACCGGCACGATCGCGGTCGGGGGCAGCATTGGCGCGACGACGGCGCTGGTGCTGAACAGCGGTTCCGGCGGCATCGTGCTGAATTCCGGGCATGTTCTGACTGGTGCGACGATCGACCTGTCGTCCACGGGCGGCGGCGCGACACAGACCGCGGCCGGAACGATCGCGGCCAGCACGGTGCTGCGCAGCACGAACGGCACGAGCAAAACGGTCGATTTGTCGAATGCGACGAACACGATCATTTCGATCGGAAGCTTCGCTGTGGCGGCGGGCGGCAATTTCAAGGCGGTATCGACCGGACTTCTCACGGCGGCGGGCAAGCTGACGGCGGACAATGTCGTTCTGACGGCGGATACCATCGCGGCCACCGGCAGCGTGGGCGCCACAACCGCGCTGACGTTGAAATCCACTGTGGCCGGGATCGCGCTGAGTGCCGGTCACATCCTGTCGGGCGCGACCATCGATCTGTCCGCCGCAGCAAACGGTGTAACCCAGAACGCGACCGGCACAATCTCGGCGAGCACGATCCTGCTCAGCTCGGGCGGCGTGACCGGAACCGCGGACTTCGCGGGAGCGGCGAACAAAATCGCCTCTCTCGGCGGCTTCGCGGTCAACGGCGGTGGCGACTTTAAGCTGATCGACACGGTCAATCTTGCCGTCGCCGGCGGTGTAACGGCAGTCAACATCGTCGTGACGGACACCGGCGGCGCTCTGACGGTGAATGCGGGCAAACAACTCGGCGCGACGAATTCCGTCAGCCTGACCGCGAAGTCCATCGATATCGCCGGTCTTGTCACGGATGGCGGCGCGGGGACGGTGAACCTGGTGGCCTCGGCGGGCACGATCGGTGAAACCGGGACCTTGATTGCGGGAACGCTGACGGGCAGCGCGACCGGCGCGACGTCCCTGGCCGGCGCCACGGCCACGACGAATCAGGTCACCACGCTCGGCAATTTCTCGGCGGCCGGCTTTACCCTGAACGACGGCAAGAGCCTGACGGTGAGCGGCGCCGTCGCGGGCGGGACCGGCGCCACGATCGTGTCGAATGCCCTGCTGTCGATTTCTGGCGCCGTGACCGGCACCGCGACCAGCCTCCAAGGTGCGAATATCGCGATTTCTGGTACGGTCACCGACGGCGGCGCAGGGACGGTCAGCCTGATCGCCACGGGCGGAACGATTTCCGAAACCGGGACGCTGATCGCGGGCGCGGTGTCGGGAAGCTCCACCGGTGCCACCTCCCTGGCCGGCGCGACGGCCACGGTGAATCAGATCGGGACCCTGGGCAATTTCGCCGCCGCCGGACTGAACCTGAACGATGGCACGAGCCTGACGGTGACCGGCAACGTCAATGGCGGGACCACGCTGGCAATTGTGGACAGCGCGCTGCTGACGGTTTCCGGTAGCGCGACCGCGACCGGGATCGATCTGAAAAGCGCGAATATCTCGATTTCCGGGACGCTCACCGACGGAGGCGCCGGAACGGTCAATCTTGTCGCCACGGGTGGCACCATCGCCGAAATCGGCACTCTGATCGCGGGCACGCTGACCGGTAGTTCGACGGGTGCCACGACCCTGACCGGGGCCACCGCCACCACGAACCAGATCGCGACCCTGGGCAATTTCACTGCGGCCGGGTTCAGCCTGAACGACGGCAAGGCGCTGTCCGTGACCGGCAACGTCAACGGCAATGCCACGCTGGCGATCGTCGGCAGCGCGTTGCTGACGGTGTCCGGCAGTGTGACCGCAACCGCGATTTCCTTGAAAGGCGCGAATATCGCGCTGACCGGCACGGTCACGGATGGCGGCG
>JAYWAX010000311.1:0-5386 GCA_043782125.1 Acetobacteraceae bacterium
GCGACGGCGGAGGCGCTGAAACCCTGGTACATGCACCGGTGTAAACGCCCTTGCTACGACGACGAATATCTGCCGGCGTTCAACCTGCCGAACGTTCATCTGGTGGACACCCACGGCAAGGGCGTCACCGAAATCAACCCGCGCGGCGTGGTGTTCGAAGGTCGCGAATATCCGGTGGACGTGCTGATCTACGCCACGGGGTTCGAAGTGCAGGTGACCGGCATTTATAACGACATCCGCGGCGAGAGCGGGCTGGAACTGAACGATAAATACAAGGACGGTATGCGCACCGTGCTTGGTATTCACTCGCAGGGTTATCCGAACCTGTTCATCATGGGCGGATACCAGGCGTCGTTCCAGTTCAACCTGACGTTCATGTTGCAGACACAGGGTCAGCACATCGCGGATTGCGTCGCATATGTCCGGGCGCATAATTACACGACGATCGACGCAAAATACGAGACCGAGCAATGGTGGGTGGACGAGGTGATCCGTCACCGCGGCAAGACCAACCGGAACAAGGAATGCACCCCCGGATATTACAATTTCGAGGGCGAGGACAACCGGCGCCAGGACGGCAACTACAATGGCGGGTTCTTGCAGTACTTCACTCATATGAACGAGTTGAAGACGGACTGGGAGAAAAACTTCAACTTCGGTTGAACCGGCGCAAAGCACCCCACGGACGCGGATTCGCGACCGTGGGGCCGCGGATAAAGTCCCGAATTGGCAATGGAGGAAAATATCATGGCTTACGAAGGCATGATCGCGGAAACCATCGCGATTGCAGGCAATAACAACGAACCCATCACCGCGTATGTCGCTCGTCCCCTGGGTGCCGGCCCATTCCCTGGCGTCGTGCTGATCCATCACGTCCCTGGCTGGGATGAATGGTACCGCGAAACAACCCGTAAATTCGCCCACCATGGCTATGCCGCGATCAGCCACAACCTTTATCACCGCTTTGGCGAAGGCAACGCCGAAGACGTCGCCGCCAAAGCCCGCGCCGAGGGCGGGGTGTCGGACGCCCAGATGGTTGGCGATACGGAAGGCGCGGTGCAATGGCTGCGCGCGCAACCCTGGCACAATGGCAAAGTCGGCGTCGCCGGCACCTGCTCCGGCGGGCGGCAAACTTTCCTGTACGCCTGCAAAACCAACAGCATTGACGCCGCCATCGACCTGTGGGGCGGCCGCGTTGTCATGGCCAAGGAAGAGCTGACTGCGAAACAACCCGTCGCGCCCATCGACATGACCAAGGATCTGTCCTGCCCATTGCTTGGCCTGTTCGGCAATGACGACCGCGCGCCCACGCCGGAGCAGGTGGATCAGCATGAAGCCGAACTGAAAAAACACGGCAAAACGTACGAGTTCCACCGATACGACGGCGCCGGCCACGGATTTTTCTATTACGACCGTCCCATGTATCGCATGGAACAGGCTCAGGATGGGTGGAAGAAGGTCTTCGCGTTTTTCCAAACGCATTTATCGGCGTAACCATCACCATGTGCACGTCGATCCTGGAGATCGTCGCGTCCAGTGGCGCGGGTAAAGGCGGCGACGGCTGGTTCGAGTTGACCCACGCCGTCGTCTCTTACGACCACCCGCACCACGCCTGGCTTGAGGAAGCCATTACCATCGATTTCATCAACAAATCTCTCGGCCCCAGCGCCCGGGCGGCGGTGGAATTGACGTTGGAGGCCGCGAAAGAACTCAGTGGCGCCCTGATCCGGGCGATCGCGGCGGCCGACCTTGTGGAACAAGAACGTTCGGGACGGGGATAGAACCCGCCACCGGTTTGGATCGTATCCGGTGCAATCTCAATAAGCGGCTTCCAACAGGCGCAGCGCACCGGCGATTCGATCGTCCTCGGAACGGGCGCCCGCGTTCGCGTTGAAATTCTTCACCGTTTCGCTGGCGATATTCCGAAATTCGCCGCGCGGAATATCCAATTGCCGCAACCGCGTCGGCACGCCCATACGCGTGTAAAGATCGTCCAGCCTGTCGGCCACCGCCATCGCTGCCTGGCGCGCATCCATGTTGCCGTGCCAGACATTCAAAGCCTCTGCCACCTTGCGCGCGGCCAGCGGATCGATCTTTTCGGAAATCCGGAGTTTCGCCGCATGGACGACCGAGGTCGACTCGCCCTGCCCGACATGCGGGTAGCGCACATGCAACGCCGTCGAAACGGCATAATCGCCAGAGAACGCGTCGCTTCGGAACCGTCCAATTCCATCGTCCTCCGCCCTGTTGCGCAGAAACGCGGCCAGACAAAGATCCATCCTGTGCGCAGGATTGTCCAACTCGTCCACCAGGCGCGGATAGGCGCGATGTGCCAGCCGGAACGCATGGTCGCGATCCGCCTCCGCCAACGGATTCATCTCAGATTGTGCCATCGCACCGACAAGCCCGGCGAAGACCGTTGTCGATGTGGAACGGATCAATTCGGGCGGCGCGGTCATCAACGCATCTTCGTCGAAGAAAATCGCCTGAGGCCGCGTCTTCGGATCGAAATACTCCATCCGCTGATCCAGATCGGGGTTTTTCAATCCGGTGCCCGCACGATTCACCGCGCTGTTCGGCGTCGTCGGAATGTTGATAATCGGTGGTTTGGACGCCATCAGCCGAGGGCTATAGGCTGGTTTCCCCTCTGGATACTGTGTCATGAGATCGAAGGGGTTGCCGGGCTCCCCCATGAAAATCGCCACGGCGCGCACAGCGACGATCGCGCTTCCGCCACCGGCTGCGATCAGCAGATCGGCCTTGGCCGCCAGCGCCGCTTCCTTCGCCGCGGCCACTGACGCGTACGTCGAATCCTTTTCGATCCCGTCATAAACACCGGCGTAACGATCGCCAAGCGCGGATTCGATCCGCCGGACGACATCGGTCCGCCGGTTGACGGACGGCGAGCAGACGACAAACGCGCGTTTCGCGCCCGCGCGGACAACGGAGTCCTTCAGGCCATTTTCTATCGCCTGGCGGCCGCAATAAAGGCGCCACGGATACCCCGCCGCCCGGAACGTGCGATTTGCCATTTTATGCCTCCTGACCTGCTACCCCAACCGCCTTCGCCGTCACCAGGCGATCGATCTCTTCATCCGCGTAACCCGCCTCCCGCAGTACTTCTCGCGAGTGCTGGCCCAGTCTGGGGGCCATGCGGCGAATGCTGGCGGGGCTGGCTGAGAAACGAGCGGGCGGGCGCGCCTGCATGATTTTTCCTTCGGTCGGATGGTCCAGTTCGGGAAACATTCCGACGGCCTTCAAATGCGGCTGTTCGGCGATTTCCGACAATTTCGCGAAGGCGGTATGCGGCACGTCGATCCGCAGCAAAATCTCTTCCCATTCCGCGGTCGTCTTACCGGGCGCGATCTCCCGCATCCGGTCGTAGATTTTATCGATGTTGCGCGCGCGCTGTACCGGATCGCGAACGGAGAATTCCTCGATACAATCCGGATGACCGACGGCTTCGAAAAACGCGCACCAGTTATCGGCGGAATAAGGCAGCATCGTCAGCCATCCGTCCTTTGTCCGCACCGGACGCCGCGCTTTCATCCGATTATATCCCGACGGGCCGATTGGCGGGACGAAGGCGAGCCCGCCGAACATTTCGATGCTGTTGAACGCGGCCAATGTTTCCAGCATTGGCACCTCGACCATCTGGCCCTCGCCGGTGCGTTCGCGATGCAGCAGCGCCGCCGTCACGGCCGATGTCAGCGCCATGCCGCATAATTTATCCCCCACCAAACTGGGAACGAAGGCGGGTTCGTCGTCCGTACCCATCGCGGAAGCGAATCCGGAGGCCGCCTGGATAATTTCGTCGAAGGCGGGACGGGCAGCCCAGGGACCGTTTTGACCGAAACCGGTGGCGACGGCGTAGATGAGTTTGGGGTTAAGTTCTTTGCACACGTCATAACTGAACCCAAGCCGCGCCAGACCGGCGGGCCGGATGTTGGAGACCAGCGCGTCGGCGGTCCGGATCAACCGGCGGAGGATTTCCTTGGCTTCCGGATTCTTCAGGTCCAACGCGATGCTGCGCTTGTTCCGGTTGGCGGCCATAAACTGGCCTGACATGCCGCGATTCCGGAACTGGCCGGAATTGCGCCAGGTATCGCCAGCCAAGGTTTCGACCTTGACGATCTCGGCGCCCCAATCGCCCAGAGTTTGCGTGCCGAACGGGCCGAACAGCACGGTGGTCAGGTCGAGGATACGGTAGCCATTCAGCGGCCCGGTCGGTTCGGTCATCTGAGGTCGGTCCCTTTGGCGGTTTCACCGCAGGATAACCGCGCAATCGCGGGCTGGCGACAGCGATGCCGCCCGCCCGCGCTGTTTTCAGTACGGTTCGCTTACGAAAATAAACGTCGTTCCCGTTACAATCGGCGCGCTGGCCCCCACAAAGGAAACATTCGCGTCCTTCACCTGCCGCGAACCCGCCCTGCCCGAGGCTTGCAACGCCCCTTCGATGATATGCCACAGGCCGTGAATGCGTCCTGTTCCCAGACTCCCGCCGAACGTGTTCAAGGGCAGCTCGCCATCCAGCTCGATCCGTCCGTCCTGGATGAAGTCCAGCGCTTCGCCTTCTTTGCAGAACCCGTACGATTCCAAACCGTAGATCACCGAGGCCGAAAATCCGTCGTAAATCTGGGCCACATCGACATCTTTCGGGGTGAAACCGGACCGTTCCCAGGTCAGTTTCGCGGAACTGCCGCCACCTTCCATGTAACTGGAAAGGCTGCCGATCCGGCCGGCCGTTTCGAAATGCAACCGCTGTCCGTAACCCGCGAGATACGCCGGTTTCGGTTTCAGATCGCGCCCTCGATCCGCTGTCGTCAGCACGATCGCCACCGCACCCTGCACCGGAATATCGCAATCGAACAGGCAGAACGGATGCGCCACCATGCGCGAGGCGAAATAATCCTCTCGCGTCAAAGGTGTCCCGTAAAAATACGCATGCGGATTGTGTTGCGTATGCTTACGCTGCGTCACCGCCAGCGTCGCCATCTTGTCGCGGGTTTGGTTGTTTTTCTCAAGCCAGCGCGTATAGGCCACCGCCATGCCCTGCCCCGGCCCGCCAAACCCATAAGGCGCGGTGAACTGAGCCGGCCCGGACGCCAGAGCGCCCGGCAAATTCTGATAGGTTCCGCGTGGATTATGCATGGCACGCCACACGACCGCATATTTGCACACGCCCGCCAGCAACGCGTTCGCCGCCTGCTGCACCGCGCCGCCGATATTCGTCGTACCCACCTGAATATGCCACGTCAAATCCGGGAGTTTCAGCATCGCCATCATGCAATTGACCGAAACGACAGAGATTCCATCGACCTCGGCATGCCCCGTTGCCGGCAATTCCGGATAGGTCGCAAGCCCGTCGATATCCGCCATCTCCAGC
>JAYWAX010000312.1:0-5380 GCA_043782125.1 Acetobacteraceae bacterium
GAAATGGGCCTCCAGCGCCCGATACGCGGCATCCGGCGCGCGCTCGGACGCCAGCAGAGTCAAATGTTCGGTCCAGGCGAGCGCGGCGCGTTCCCGTTCGGTGAAATACGGCGCCTCCCGCCAGGCCGGCAGAACATGCAGACGCTGTTCGGTCTCGCCATGCTTGCGCGCATCCTTGGTGTGCATGTCCAGACAGAAGGCGCAGGCGTTGATCTGGGAGGCACGGACCTTCACCAACTCGATCAGAGTCTTGTCGAGACCATTGCGCTGGACCAACGCGTCCAGTTCGCGGATGGCGGCGTAAAGGCCCGGCGCGGCCTTCGGAAAACCAATTCTGTCGTGCATGCGCCGTCTCCTGGTTATCGCGGGTTTATCCGACGCGACGAATGGCCTATTAGCCAGAGCCAGAAACTGGTTGGTTGACTGGTCCATGATCACGTTGGACCCAGGCGAGTCTGGGCCGTTGTTTTTACAGATCGCCACGCGGCTGCGCGCGGCCATCTCCACGGGCGCGATCGGCGCGGGCGCGCGGCTGCCTTCGGCGCGGACGCTCTCCGCGCAGTTGGGCGTTGCCCGCGGCACCATCGACGCGGCCTACGACATGCTGGCGGGCGAAGGCGCAATCGAGCCGCGCGGCGCGGCCGGGACAATCGTGTCCGCGCAGGTGAACCGGCTGGCGCCGCGACAGCCCCTTCTGGGCCTGACCCGGACCCGCGTCGCGCCACTCGCGGCGCCGTTGCCGTTTCAACGCGGCCTGCCCGCGCTGGACGCTTTCCCGCGAAAATTATGGGCGGCGCTGACCGCCAAAGCCGCCCGGGCGATCGGCGAACCCGATCTCGCTTACCCCGATCCGTGCGGCGCGTTGCCGTTGCGGGAAGAAATCGTGGCCTATCTGGGACTCGCCCGGGGGATCGTGTGCGGTCCGCATCAGGTGCTGGTCACCACAGGATATCAGGGCGCGCTGACCCTGGTCCGTCAGGTGCTGCTACGCCCAGGAGACGCGGTCTGGGTGGAAGACCCGGGCCATCCGCAGGCGTTCCAGGCACTGGAGGTCGGTGGCGCCAGCCTCGTGCCCGTGCCGGTGGACGCCGAGGGGATGCGCGTGGCGGCGGGTGTCGCCGCGGCCCCCCGCGCAAAGCTGGCGGTCGTGACGCCGACGCATCAATCGCCCCTGGGCGTCGCGCTGTCTTTGCCCCGCCGCCTCGCCCTGCTCGACTGGGCGCAGACGGCGGGCGCCTGGGTTCTGGAAGACGATTACGACGCGGAATTCCGCTATGCCGGGCCGGTGCCGCCGTCGTTGAAATCGATCGACCGCGGGGAACGCGTCATCTTCGCCGGCAGTTTCAGCAAGACTCTCTTTCCCGGCCTGCGTCTGGGCTACCTGGTCGTGCCAGAGGCGCTGATCGAAACCATGACCCGCGCGGCGCGGCTGATTACGCGCGGGCCGCCGATGCTGGAGCAAAACGTGACCGCAGCGTTCATGGCGGGCGGGCATTTCGCCCGCCATGTCAAGCGCATGCGCGGGTTGTATGCGCGGCGGCGCGCGGCCCTGACGGCTGCGCTGGAGGGGCATTTTCCCGTCGAGACGCCCCCCGGCGGCATGCATCTTCTGGCCCGCCTGCCCGACGGCATCGACGATGGCGAGGCCGTGCGGCGGGCTTTCGCTGCGGGACTGGCGCCGGCCGCGCTCTCCGGCCTGTCGATCGGGCACAAGCCCCGGAACGGGCTGTTGCTGGCGTTCACAAATACGCCAGAGGCAGACGCGCCGGCGTTGGTGCAACGATTGCTGGCGGCGATCGCAGAGCCGCCGCAACACTGACGGCGGTTTTTCTCGCGGATCGGCACAAGCGAAAAATCGCCGGGCAGGCGCGGCGCCGCCAGCGGCGGGGGCCATGGCAATCGGGCGGCCAGAAGAACATCCAGTTTATAGGGGGACGCATGTTGGGGATGCCGGGACGGCGGGCGCGGCCTCCGGCTTCGCGCGAATGCGGGCGGGACCGCGCCGCGCATTGCCTCCGCGGGGGTGGCGCCATAGGTTCGGGGCATCGCGCAACGCCAGGACACGATCGTATGACCGCGCCTCTTTCCGGACTCCGGATACTCGATCTCACCACGGTGCAGATGGGGCCTTGGTGTACCCGCATCCTCGCCGATCTGGGCGCGGACGTGATCAAGGTGGAGGCGCCGCCGAACGGGGATTCCTCGCGCTATACCGGCGTGCCGCGAAACCGGGGCATGAGCGGGAGCTTTCAACATAACGGGCGGGGCAAGCGGAGCATCGCGCTGGACCTGAAACACCCGGCCGCGCTGGAGATCCTGAAACGGCTGGTGCCCGGCGTGGACGCGTGGGCGTCGAACATCCGGCCGGGGGCTCTGGGCCGATTGGGGTTGGATTACGAGAATGTGAAAAAACTCAATCCGGGGATCGTGTATTTGAGCATGGTCGGGTACGGCAGCGGCGGCCGTTACGCGGGCCGGCCGGCCTACGACGATCTGATCCAGGCGGGTTCGGGGGTGGCGGCGTTGCTGCACCGGTCTTCGGGCCAACCGCGCTATATTCCGATGGCGGCGATCGACCGGATCGTGGGCTCGGCGGCGGCGAACGCGTTGCTGGCGGGGTTGCTGGCGCGGGCGCGCACCGGGATCGGGCAACAGATCGAGGTGCCGATGTTCGAAACCATGGTCCAGTTCGTGTTGTCGGAGCACATGCAAGGCCAGACCTTCGATCCGCCGACCAGCCCGGCGGGATATCCGCGCACCTTGTCGCCGCACCGGCGTCCCTACGAAACGAAGGACGGGTTCGTTGCGGTGCTGCCTTATAACGACGGGCAATGGCGGCGGTTTTTCGACGCGATCGGCAAGGGCCATCTTCTGGACACCGATCCGCGCTTCGCCGACATCGGCGCGCGAACGGCGAACATCGATTCGTTGTATGAAATGATCTCCGAGGAGTTGAAGCACCGCACCACGGACGAATGGCTGGCGTTACTGGAACAGAACGACATCCCCTGCATCCGTCCGCACACGCTGGAAAGTCTGATGGAGGACCCGCATTTGGCCGATACCGGGTTTTTCCAATGGGAGGACCATCCATCCGAAGGCCGCATCCGCACCATGCGCGAGCCCAGTACATGGTCGGAAACCCAGCCACCCACCGGGCTTTTCGCGCCTCGATTGGGTCAGCACACGCGGGAGGTGTTGTCCGAGGCCGGTTATTCGGCGGCGGAAATCCAGGCGTTGATCGGGCAAGGGGCGGCAACGGCAGAGGGGTAAGTGCCGCTGCGTCAGACGCGATATTCACATTTGCACGGCCTGAATCGCCTCCTCCATTTCCGCGAAGCCTGGCATATGCGCGTTGGGCACCATTTTCCGGCCGGATTCGATGCTGACCTGCGGGGCGTTGCCGTGCAGATGGGTGACGATCACGGCGCGGATGACTTCCATGAACATCGCTTCTTCGTCGACAACGCCTTTCAGACGGCTGGCGAAGGGGGCGAACATTCCGTAGGCCAGCAAAATGCCCAGGAAGGTTCCGACGAGCGCGCCGCCGATCATGGCACCGAGTACGGCGGGCGGCTGGTCGATATGCGACATGGTCTTGATGACGCCGAGAACGGCGGCGACGATGCCCAGAGCCGGAAGTCCGTCGGCCATGGTTTGCAAGGCGTGCGCGGGGTGCAGTTCCTCGTGCAGGGTTTTCTTCAGTTCGCGCGCCATGACGTCTTCGATCTGATTGGGATCGTCGGCGTTCATGCCGACCATGCGCAGATAATCGCAGATCAGGGCGCAGGCATGGTGATTGGCGATAATCTTGGGGAATTTCTGGAATGCCGGGCTTTCCGAGGGTTTTTCGATGTGGGGTTCCAGCGCCATATTACCCTTGGTGCTGGCCAGGCGCACCAGAAAATACATCAGGCTCAGCAATTCGATATAGTCCGACTTGTGATAGACTGCGCCTTTGAGGATTTTTCCGAAACCGGCGATCGTATGTTTCACGTCGTGCATGGAATTCGACATCAGGAAGGTGCCGATCGCCGCGCCGCCGATGGTCCACATTTCGAACGGGATCGCCTCAATCAACGGCTCCATGCTGCCGCCCGAGACGATATAGCTTACGAAGACGCAGAAGAAGACGATTACGAGACCGCCAATTGTCAGCATTTTTTCAACCGTGAGATAATGGGCATGGGATAAAGGTCAGCGCGGGATGACGGGCGGCCTGGCGCCGCTGGCCTCACGCAGGACCAGAATGGCGATGCGCCGGTTCGCGGGCGCCAGAGGGTCTGCCGGCAACAACGGATCGCGATCGGCATGGCCCGTGACGGTGCGGATCCGGGCATCCGCGAGCCCCGCGTCGGTCATCAGCCGCCGCGTCGCGTTCGCGCGTTCGCTCGACAATTCCCAGTTGGTCTTGCCGGACCCGGCGAAGGGCGAGGCGTCGGTATGGCCCGCAATGGAGATTCCCTGCGGCAATTTTTGCAGGATCGGCACCACTTTGCGCAGCAATTCGCGCGCCCGATCGTTGGGCGCGGCGGAACCGGACGCGAACATCGGCAGCTTGATCTCGTCCATTATCTGAATGCGAAGGCCCTCCGGGGTCATGTCGATCGAGAGCTGTTTGGCGATGTCCGCCAATGCGGGATCGGCCTTCACGGCTTCGCGGATTTCCTCCGCGGCTTTTTCAAAGGCCGCCTTTTCCTGGCGTTCCTTTTCCGCCTGGATTTCGGCCTTCGTCGGGTTGCGCGGATCCGCCGTGGACGGTCCGGCGCCAGGCGCCCGGGTTCCCGTTTGGGTGGGATCGGTCATCGCCGCGTCAGGCGGTTTGACCTCGGTGGGATCGACGGCATTGTCGTCGCCGGGTCTGCGCGGGCGGGAGAACAGTTGCGTATCGCCCGGCTCCACCTCCTCAATCGGCTGGTGTTTACCTTCCACCACCTGGGCCGAACCGCGGTCGGACACGAGTGCGCCGTCTTCGTAAGCGGTTTTCCCCCCGAACGGCTGGCCAACGCCGGACGATGCGTGACTCAGGAGGTTGTTCGGGCTGAAATAATCCGCGAGGCCCTTGCGCTGATCCTCCGTCGTGGCGTTGAGCAGCCACATCAACAGGAAGAAGGCCATCATCGCTGTCACGAAATCGGCGTACGCGACCTTCCAGGCGCCACCGTGGTGGCCGCCCTCGACGATCTCGAATTTCTTGACGATGACTCCACCTTTGGAGCCCTTCTTATCGCCGCCCTTGCCCGCCATTCGACCCACCGCCGTTCGTGCCGTGGGTCAACATGACGGCAGAACGTTAAGAGAGTGCTAATGCCGCGCCGCGTTGTGGCGCTTTCATCCACAAAGCGCATCCCAGGGCGGTCAGCGTCGAGACCAGGCACGC
>JAYWAX010000313.1:0-5377 GCA_043782125.1 Acetobacteraceae bacterium
GTCCGAGGCATGGCTGTTTCTCGCGTCCATCCGGCGCATGACCAGAGCGATCGCGCGGGCTTGAAGCGGTGGGAAGTAATTACGAGTCAGACTCTCAGAGCGGGCCGGACCTCGCCGGCATCTGTTTGCGGCGCCTCCACGAAACCGGCCACGAAAGCACGACAGCGTGAAAATTGCTCAGATCGCACCGCCTTGGTTCGCCACGCCGCCAACAACATACGGGGGGACCGAAGCGATCATCGCATTCATCGTCGAAGAACTGGTCGCGCAAGGTCACGACGTCACATTGTTCGCGCCCGGCGATTCCGTTACCTCGGGCAAGCTGGTATCGTTTTTTCCGCGCTCGCTGGTCGCCGAGGGCGTGCCGTGGCAGGCCGCGCTGAAACCTTACTACCACCTGCATAAATCGCTGGAACGGGCGAACGAATTCGACGTGATTCACACACATCTTTCCTCGACGGCGGATATGTTCATGTTCCCGCTGCTGGCGGGGATTTCGACACCGCACGTCACCACGTTGCATTCGAATTTCCCGTTCGATCGGGTCAACGATTGGATCGGCGACGCGGATACTTACTTTTTCGAGTGGATCGCACCGGCCCCCATCGTCACGGTCAGCGAGCGCGCCAAGGAAAACCTGCCCGCCGGACTGAATGTCGCGGGCGTGGTGCATCTGGGCGTGCCAATGCGGGATTACCGGTTCTCGGACGCGAAGCCGGCGCCGTATTTTGCCTGGCTTGGACGCTTTGCTCCCGCGAAGGGCGCGCATCACGCCATCGCCGCCGCGAAGTTGGCGAACGTACCGCTGCTTCTCGCCGGGATCGTCGAACACGGTAACAAGGAATCGTCCGATTACTTCCAGGCCGAAATCGCACCGCATCTGGATGGCGAGCGCGTTAAATACATCGGCCCGGTGAACATGGCTCAGAAAGTCGAACTTCTGAGCCAGGCGCGGGGATTGCTGAATCCGATTACCTGGGAAGAGCCCGGCGCCACCGTCGTCCTGGAAGCGATGGCCCTGGGTTGCCCGGTGATCGCCTTCGCCCGCGGAGTCGTTCCGGAACCGATCGTGCACGGAAAGACGGGGTTTCTGACCCACGATATCGCGGAAATGGCGCAGTATATTCCGCGCATCGGCGAAATCGACCGGCGGGAAACCCATCTTCACGTCGACCAGAATTTCTCGTCGAAAGTGATGGCGGATAAATACCTTAAAATATACGCCACCCTACAGGGGAAACCCGCAGCGGCGTAATGTCGGCCGGCGCCATCCGCAACCGGGGTCGGCGGGCTGGAGGGCAAACGGGCGAGGGAAGAATGCCTTGGGGCTTTGCCCGATTGCCCTGCTCAGCCCGCCGATCCTTGTTGCGGAGGCCCCGGAACGGCGCGTAGCATCCGGTGAAACGCGCCACGCGAAAATCGAACACAAGGGCAGGGAAACGCGATGACACCGGACATCGGGCTTGGAAACTGGCTGCACCGGCGCGCGCTGCGCACGCCTAACCGCCTCGCGCTGACATTCGAAGGCGCGACGTGGACCTACGCCGAATTGCAGGATCGCATCGACCGGTTCGCAGCCGGGCTGCGCGCGAAAGGCGTGTGCCAGGGCGACCGCGTGGGATTTTTGGGGTACAACCAACCCGCCTTCATCGAGACTCTGTTCGCCGCCGCGCGTCTGGGCGCCATCTTCGTGCCGCTGAATTTCCGCCTCAGCGGGCCGGAGCTGGACTACATCGTGAACAACGCGGGTATTCACACGCTGGTTGTGGATTCTCCGCACCGGCCGGTCGTCGAGTCGATCCGGGCCACCCTACCCTGCCGCCTGTATCTGTCCGCCGATGTGGCGGCGGAAGGCTGGCCATCCGTGCCCGATACGATCGCCGCGCACACGCCCCTGAAAACTGGCACGGACGTGGCCGAGGACGATGTCGCCGTCATCATGTTCACCAGCGGCACGACCGGGCGCCCGAAAGGCGCGATGCTGACACACGGCAACATCTGGTGGAACAACGTCAACGTTCTGCACGCTTACGACGTGCTGGAAAACGAGGTCTCGCTGCTGATCGCGCCGCTGTTTCATATCGGCGGGCTGAACGTCAATTCGCTTTTGATCTGGCAAAAGGGCGGCCATGTCGTGCTGCGCCGGGGCTTCGATCCCGCTGGCTGTCTCGACGATATTTCGAAATACAAGGTATCCACGATGTTCGCGGTGCCCGCGATGCTGCTGTTCCTCAGTCAGCATCCCGATTTCGTCACCGCCGATCTGTCCAGCCTGAAAACGATCGTTTGCGGCGGCGCCCCGGTGCCGGAGCCTCTGATACGCCTTTACGCAGGCCGCGGCATCCCGATCAATCAAGGCTACGGCCTGACCGAAACCGCGCCATTCGTAACGTTCCTCGCGCCCGAATGGGGCATGAGCAAGCTTGGCTCGGCGGGTCAGCCGCCTCTGTTCTCCGACGTGAAACTCGTCGATCTCAACGGGCGGGATGTGACGAAGCCGCGCGTCAATGGCGAAATCGTGACCTGCGGTCCCAACATCATGAAAGGATACTGGAACAACCCAGAGGCAACCGCGGCCGCGATCGACGTGGAGGGGTGGTTCCACACCGGCGACGTCGGGTGGTTCGACGAGGAGGGGTTCCTGTTCATCGCCGACCGCCTGAAGGACATGGTCATCACCGGCGGCGAAAACGTTTACCCGGCCGAGGTGGAAAGCGTCCTCTACGACCACCCCGCGATCGCCGAGATTGCCGTGATCGGGCTGCCCGACGCGCAATGGGGCGAGGCCGTGGTGGCGATCGCCGCGCTGAAGCCAGGTGCCAGCCTGGATCTTGAAGAACTGCGCGCCTTCGCGACGGACCGGCTGGCACGTTACAAGCTGCCGCGCGCCCTGGAAATCGTCGCGTCGCTGCCCCGAAATCCCGCAGGAAAAGTACTTAAATTCGAGCTTCGGGCGCGGTTCGCGGACAATACAAGTCAGAAACGGCCTTGACCCGCGAAGAACCCGTTACGCGTCAGAGCACCGTCGCCGCGCGTTGAATCGATCGTGCTCTGACGCATGTTTGTTTATGTGCGTGACTCAAGATTTCAAGATGTTCGGATTCAGACGATCAACTGCCGCATGAACCTCGCCTTTTCCGACGCGCCCGCGATCACGTAGCTGTGATCCGACCCGGTCAGCACGTAACGGCACCCCATGCGGACGAACCGCGCGGCGTCCTCATTGTCGTTGATCCCGCCCATGCCCATGATTTTTCCGTGTGCCTGGCAGGCCTCGCCGACAATCCGATAGGCCTCGATCAGTTTTGGGTGGTTCATCTGGCCGGGAACGCCCAGTTCGGTGGTGAGATCGAAACTTCCAAACAACAAGACATCGATGCCCGGCACGGCGGCAATTTCGGCGGCGTTGCGCACGGCTTCCGGGCTTTCGATCATGACGGTCGTCATGATCTCGCCGTTGATCTCCCGCTGCACGGCGGCGACATCCGAGACCTGGTAACCATACAGCGCGGGCGGTCCGCCCCAGCTACGCGTGCCTGCGGGCGGATAACGAAACGCATCGGCGATGCGTTTCGCCTGCGCGGCGGTATCGACATGCGGCACGACGATGCCCATCGCGCCATTGTCGAGCAGGCGCGTGCCCTCGTCCAAAGCGCCGGCGCAGACGCGGACGGTTGGCGCGATGCCGGTGGGGATGGAGGCGATGCAGATCTGGGTGGCCTCCTGCATCGTGAACGCGCCGTGTTCCATGTCGATGAACAGGAAATCGTGGCCGGACGCCGCTGCCAGCAAGGGCGTGGCGGCGCTGCGCAGATGGAACACCTGAAAACCAAGCGCCATGCCGCCGCCCAACATTTTCCGTTTCGCCTCGTTACGCGCGATGGGCATATGTTAACTCCTTGGGTTTCCTGGTCAGGCCACCACGGCCAACACCGGTCCGTCAATCGCCGCCGTTCGGCGCAGGCATGGCAATCGGGCGAAGGGGAGAAAACACTGGGGCTTTGCCCGGTAAAAACCGGCCACGTGGGTAACTCTCTGGGCCGGGCACATAGATAACAGTGAAGGCTCGGCATCCGGAGGTTTTCCCTACGCCCTGGACCGAACAAATCGTCATGGATCTACGTATGTGTTTCGTTGCCGCACAACAACACGGCAATTCGCGTTCAGGGTACTGTGCGCGCGTTACGGTATCAGCCAAAAGATTTGCTATAAGTGGCTTGAGCGGTATCGAGAGTCTGAAGCGGCGATCGAGGCCGTGCGGGTTGCGGGCAGCCTCTGAGCAAGGCGCGGGAGACATCCCAGGCGTGCGCAAACAGCACCCGACCTGGGGACTGCGGAAGCTTTTGATCGGTCTTTCGCGGGATTGTCCAGAGATCGTCTGGCCGGCCGCGAGCACGATTGGCGATCTGCGACGCCGGGAAGGCGTATCGAAGCGCCGCTGGCCTGGTTGGCGCCCCCCGCGCTGGTTAAACCCTCGGCTTCGAACCGTTCACCGCGATCGATGGTTTCGGCCGTTACATCCTGACGTGCGAGGCGGTCCTCTGTCTGATGGCGCAGGATGTTATTCCGGTTCCGACGCGCTTGTTTCGGACACACGGTGTGCCCCGGGAGTTACCTGAACGACAATGGATGCTCCTTCACGGCCCGCCGCGTGCCTGGCCGGCGGCGATCGCGGCCTGGGATTATACGCGGCGGACCACCATGTCAGGCGGGTGAGCAAAGACGGTTACATCGAGTGGCGCGACGGCCGGATGTATCTGACCGAGGCGTTACGTGGGGAAACCGTCGGCCTGGCGCGGCACGACGATGACGAATGGCGTATCCGTTTCCGTGGTTTCGGTCTGGCGGTTCCGAGTGACGCTTTGAACGCCATCCTGCTCACCGGGCGGTCCCGCACCGGAGCGTCCAACCCCGGTCTGGCGGGTGGATAACGCCTGGTCGCTTACGGCGCATTGGTTGTTGGGATGTTGACTACACCCGCCCACTCCTGCGTGAGGGCACGCGGGGGCGCCCTCACGGACGCTTCGCGCCGCTGTGCGGTGGCCTCGGAAGAATAATCCTCGCTGCGGTCAGGACCAAAGCCCGAAAACTGTTACCTGTCTGCCCAGTCTGAAATGTAAGCCGAGTGGCCGGTTGTAGAGGGCAGCGCCCCAACGCTTCCGGCATTCACGCAATTGCCACCGTTCACGCCGTTGCGGCGACTCGGCGAGCGTGCCATGGTTTACCGGTAGATCGACGACGCGGCCACGGAACGGGTCGAGTAAGATTGACCCGGCAGGCCTTCGCCCGATCGCGGAGGATCGACGCTTGCCCGACGGCGGACAGCATTTTCCCGCACTGGTCCTGAACGCGGACTTCCGTCCGCTGTCGTATTTTC
>JAYWAX010000314.1:0-5377 GCA_043782125.1 Acetobacteraceae bacterium
GCTGCGATGGGTGATCGCGCTGGTCTCTGGCCTCGCTTTGGCCGTCGGCGTCCGCTTCTGGTTCTTGGGCGCCTGGCTCGTCCTGCCGTTCTGCGTGGCAGAGGTCGGGCTGGTGCTGACGATGCTGTTTCTGAACACGCGTCAGGCGCGCGCGAACGAGCTGATCCTGCTGAGCGAAAACGAATTCCGCATCGTTCGCACGGATCCTGCGGGGCGGCGGCGGGAAACAATCATGCCATCCGCCTGGCTGTCCGTTTCATTGGAAGAACGCGACGGCCGGGTGCCGCGCCTGATCGCGCGCCGCCACAACCGCGAAGAGGAAATCGGCGGCGCCCTGGGCGAGCACGAAAAGCGCGATCTGGCCGAAAGCCTGTCGCGCGCCCTGCACCGGGTGCGGAACCCGGTGTTCGATAACCCCCAACTGAAGACGTAGCCGGTCCGGTCAGGTCGCGGGTTCGGTCGGCCCCATGGACTTGATCAACTCGAAAACCCGCTTGCGGATTGCGGGATCGGTGATGCGATAATAGGCGCGCACCAGTTCCAATGTTTCCCGCCGGTTCAACGTCTCATCGGCAAAAGAGTCCGACGGTTCCGAAAATCCGGTCGCGCGGCGGGCCGCCGGGGCGCCAAAGGCCTGCGTCAAACTGTCCGGCATGTCGTCGAAGAAGAAACTGATCGGTACGTCGAGAACACGGGACAAATCGAACAGGCGCGATGCCCCGACCCGGTTCACCCCGCGTTCGTATTTCTGCACCTGCTGAAATGTGAGGCCCAGTGCCTCGCCCAACCGCTCCTGGGACATGCCGAGAAGCGTGCGCCGCAATCGAATGCGGGAGCCTACATGCACGTCAATCGGACTGGGACGCCCCTCTCGGTCAACCCCAATGGCCTGATCGGCGATAGCCATGCGTGCGTCCCTTTCAAATGATGTGGCGAGCTGAACCATACAACCAAATGATCATACAACCATGTGGGTTACACTGGACAGGTGACCCGCCTCGCGTTTCCATTAGCATAGGTTTAACGCTACAACCGAAAATTGTCAACACTCTGGTTAAATTGCAGCGTCACGTTTCAGGCGGCGGGATAGAAGCCCTTTTTTGTGTGACATCGGAACCACGACACCCCATTTCACCGTAATCGCCTCGTGAAAAATCCTGCGGCGAAGAACCCGAGCGCCAGGACGCCAGGAACGGTCAATCCGAACCGCGCGAATAAAGTTGGGGATAACACGCCCGGCAAGGCGACCGTGCGAAACCCTTCAATCTCCATACCCATACGTGTAAGCTCGTGCCCACGCGAGTCGAACGCGACCGATATACCGGTATACGCCGCACGTAAAAGTGGTATCCCCTCTTCGACCGCACGCAGTCGTGTGGCGGCGAGATGCTGCCGCGGTCCCGTCGAGGTCCCGAACCAGGCGTCGTTGGTCACGTTCACCATCCACGCGGGCCGGTCCTGGCGATCCACCACCTGTCCGGGAAAGATCGCCTCGTAACAGATCAGCGGTCCGGCCGGCGGCAACCCGTGCAAGTGCAGTGTTTGCGGGCCGGGACCGCGCGCGAAGCCGCCGCCGGGCACTACCTGGATGCCGATCGGAATCCAATCGGGCTGATATTCGCCGAAGGGCACCAGATGCCACTTGTCGTAGACGCCGGCGATCGCGCCGCCGCCCGCGATGGCAAACAGCGCGTTGCGCGGCCGGTCGGACTCGTCGAATCGCACAGCGCCCGCCAGGACCAGGCCACCAAGCCCCGCCGCAGCGATCGCTTCGCGCGCGGCGGGATCGGCGGCCAGTTGGAACGCGCTCGCGGTTTCCGGCCAGACCACTGCCAGCGGGCCAGGCCCGGTGGCCAGCGCGGCCGCGCGCGTCAGCCGCAGGTACCGTTCGAAAACCGTCATCGCGAAGGACGGGTCCCATTTCCGGCCCTGCGCCACGTTGCCTTGAATCAAAGCGATGTGGATTGGCTGGTCTGGTGGCGGCGGTTCGGCCAGGCGCGCCACGCCGAACCAGAGCCAGGCCGCCAGCAACGTCAGGCACAGGCCTCGCCCAGACCAACGCAGGATCGGCGCGCAGGCCAGCGCGATCGTTGCCAAGGTCAGCCCATGTACCGACACCAGCGCGGCCGGTTGCAATGCGATGTCGCCGGCCCACCCCGGTATGGCCCAGACGCTACCAAGCGGATTCCAGGGAAAGCCGGTCGCCACGAACTGGCGTGCGAGGTCGGCCAGCACCCATCCCCCCGCCAGCGCCAGGACCCGGCCCCATCCGGGACGCGCGTACCAAGCCAACCCCACCGGAACCGCGATGAACACCGCGAGCAACGCCGACAACGCGGGCACGGCGAGCGGAACCAGCCACCAAAACCGCGCCGACTCGATCAGGATGGCTTCGGTAATCCAGTAGAGTCCCACCAGGTGGTGTCCGAAGCCGAACCACCATCCCCGCCGTACGGCGGTCATCGCGCGCCCCGCGCCGCCCACCAGGGTTAACAGCAGCGGAAACGCCACCAGCAGGACCGGCAGCATGTGCAGTGGCGGCAGCGCGAGTGCCGCCAGCGCGCCCGCCAACAGGGCAATCGCATCGGCCCGAAGGCCGCGCGCGTCCATCCAGAAGCGAGGCACCGTCATCTCCCGCGGTTACTCGGTCGCGTCGCGCACGCGCCGTTCGTAATGGCGGTAATAGGACGCGGTGATTTGATCGGTTTTCACCACGACGGCGACGTCGGTCGTGTTGAACTGCGCGTCGATCACCGCGCCGTCGCCGACGAACCCGCCCAGACGCAAATAGCCTTTGATCAGGGGCGGCAGGGAGGCGAGCACCCGGCGCGCGTCGATTTCGTCCCGGTCCAGCCGCCGCATCTCGATGTAACGGTGCGGTAACGCGCGCGGGCGCAGCCCAGAGGGCGCGAGATGATGATAATAGAGATAGGTCAGTTCCGCCGCGAGCGCGTCGGTATCCGTCCCGGGCAGGCTGGCGCAGCCGAACATCAGGTCGATATCGTAATGGAAGACATAAGCCGCGATGCCGCCCCACAGCAATTGCATCGCCGCTCGCCCGCGGTAACGCGGATCGACGCAGGACCGGCCGAGTTCCAGGATCCGGCCGGGCAGGGCCTCGATGGGGGCGATGTCGTATTCGTCCGCGGAATAGAAGTGGCCGATTTTTGCTGCCGCCTCGCGTTGTATCAGGCGGTAGGTGCCTATCACGCCCTCGGCGCCGGGTCCGATATCGTGATCGACCATCAGCAGGTGATCGGCGACCCCGTCGTATGCGTCGCGGTCACGCTGGGATTGGGCCGTTTCCGGGTCGGGTTTCGCGCCCATTTCGCCGTAGAACACCCGGTATCGCAGCGCCTGTACCGCGTCGATTTCGTCTGCCGTGGCGGCGATTCGCACGCCCAGGTTGCCGGCGCGCAATTCCGGGAATGGCTGAGGAGAGGTCACGATTTGGATGCCTCCGAGGGGCGCGCGCGGGCCCGGATGGCCGGTTTTCGTTTCCGTCCGAACAATTCGAGCCGTAGCGAGACCAAATCGAACCCCAGGCGGGCGGCGATGACGCGCATCAGGTCCGCATGCTCTGCGTCCTGGAATTCGATCACCTTGCCGGTCTCGACGTCGATCAGATGATGGTGATGTCCGTGTTCACTGGGCTCGTAACGGGCGCGTCCACCGCCGAAATCGTGACGTTCCAGGATGCCTTTTTCCTCGAACAGGCGGACGGTCCGGTAAACGGTAGCGATGGAGATCCGCGAGTCGAGTCCGGCGGCGCGGCGGTACAGCTCCTCGACATCCGGGTGATCTTCGGCATCGGACAGAACGCGTGCGATCACGCGGCGCTGGCCGGTCATCTTTACGCCCCGTTCGACACAAAGGCGCTCGATGCGCGATTCCATCGGCATCCTTGTGACTATCCCGCATGATCGGTTCTGGCGGGAACGCCAGACCGCTGGCAACCTGGTAGCCGAAATCGCCTGTCCCTGTCCATCGACGACCCGGTGGCCCATCGGCGCGTCCGGGGCGGGCGCCAGTGTCGGACCCGCGCCGGTCTTTGGCCTGTCCGATCAGCCCCGCCGGCCCTTGCGCGGCCGCGTGCCGAGACCGATGGCCTTGGCCAGGGTGGAGCGTCGGGCCGCGTACTCCGGCGCGACCATCGGATAGTCGGAATCGAGGTCCCAGCGGAGGCGATATTGCTCTGGCGTCAGGCCGAACGAGGTCTGAAGATGACGCTTCAGCATTTTCAGCTTTTTGCCATCTTCGAGGCAAACGATGTAGTCCGAGAAGACCGATTTCGACACCGGAACGGCGGGCTTCGGCCGTTCCGCCGGCACCATCCGCGCGGGCGCGGCGGCCGGAGCGCCTTCGAGGCCGTTCAGGGCGCCGAAAACGAGTTGGATCAATTCGGGCAATTCCTCCGCCGCGACCCGGTGGTTGGACACGTGCGCGGACACGATCCGCGCCGTCATGTTCAGTAAGCCGCGTGAAGTCGAACCGTCTGGCATCGAATGCCCCTTTAACTTTGATGACTTCGATCTTATAATTACGCCTCTGGCCGTTTCGCAATGGTTATTTTCGTTAATTTGGGGACACAAGTATCATGGACGCCATGCCGGACGCGGACCGGACCATCGACATCACCCGGGATCTGTGTCCGATGACCTTCGTCAAAACCCGCATCGCGCTCGACCGCATGGCCCCAGGACAGACATTGCTGGTGCGGCTGCGTGGCGACGAACCCGAGCGCAACGTGCCGCGTACAGCCACCGAACAGGGCCACGCGGTGCTGGAACGGCGGCGGGAAGCGGACGGCAGCTTGCTGTTGCTTTTAAGGAAAGGCGGCTGATCCCGGTCCGTCATGGCGCGGGCGTCCGCGCAAGCGGCGTCAAAGTAGAACGCAAGATCAGAGCGTCGGTGCCATCCGCGTAATATCGCCGCCGGTGACCCGCTTTCACGAACCCCATCGCCTCGTACAGCCCGCGCGCGGCATGGTTCGTCGTCGCGACCTCCAGAAACATCGCCGCCGCGCCAAGGACGGCGGCGCGCGTCATGGCCGCGCCAAGCAGAAGACGGCCCAGACCCTGGCGGCGGAGCGCGGGAATCACCGCCAAAGTCAGAATCTCGGCCTCGTCCGCCACCGCGCGCGCCATGACGAAGCCGCCCGCCGGATGCAGTAGAGTGAAGGTCGTGGGCAGTTCAATTTGCAGGACGATGACGTAGCGCGACCACGATTCGGCGGGGAGGAAGGCGGCGGCGTGGATTTCGGTCAGCAACGCCGCATGCGCCACGGTCGCGGCCGTCAACGTGGCTGGTTCTCGCATGGCCCGCTATGGTTCGGGCGGCGGGCGCAGACCGCCCGCCGGCAATCGGGCCTCGGGCG
>JAYWAX010000315.1:0-5352 GCA_043782125.1 Acetobacteraceae bacterium
CGGGGAAGCCCGCGGGCACGATTTCCGGCCCCGACGGCAAAACCCTGGTTGGCGCGAAGGACCGCGTTTAACCCTTCGCCATCCGCTTTGGGGGCTCTACCCACGCGCGAAAAATGCTGGTTAGCTGTTGCAGCATAAACCGCGATTGGGGTGTCTCCATGGCCGTTCATCGTTTGTCAGCCGGTCCGGCAACCGCCCGCTGGGGCACGTTCGACGCGGCCTATCCGCCTTTGATCACCGTGAACTCGGGCGATACCGTCACGCTGGAATGCGTTTCCGGCGCGCCAGAGGTCATGCCGCCGCCAGGCTCCGGCTTCGCAATCCCGCCCGCGCTGGCGGCGATCCACGCATCCAACATCCACCGCGCGGGCGGCCATATCCTGACCGGCCCCGTCGGAGTCGCGGGGGCCGAACCGGGCGATATGCTGGAAGTCCGCATCGACAAAATCGAAGTCGGCAACGACTGGGGCTATTGCGGCTTTCGCCCCTTGGCCGGCACGCTGCCAGAGGACTTCCCCGACCGTTACCTGAGCCACATCCCCGTCGATCGCGCCCGCGGCACATGCCGCCTGCCCTGGGGCACCGAACTGACTCTCGCGCCCTTCTTCGGTGTCATGGGCGTGGCGCCGCAACCGCGCTACGGCACGATTTCCACCATCCAGCCGCGCGAACACGGTGGCAATCTGGACAATAAGGAACTGGTGCAGGGCTCCACCCTGTACCTTCCGGTCTGGGCTGACGGCGCGTTGTTCTCAGCGGGCGACGGCCACGGCGTTCAGGGCGATGGCGAGGTCTGCATCAACGCGCTGGAGATCTGCCTGACCGGCACCTTCACCCTCGTCTTACACAAAAAGACCGGCGCAGAGCCGCTGTTGACCCACCCCCGCGCGGAAACGCCCACCCATTTCATCTCCATGGGCATGAACGAGGACCTGGACATCGCGATGAAACAGGCGTTGCGCCAGATGATCGCCTTCATCGCGGGCCGGTCCAACCTGTCGCGCGAGCAGGCCTATCAATTTTGCTCGCTTGCCGTCGATTTTCACGTGACTCAGACCGTGAACGGAGAAAAAGGCGTGCATGGCATGCTGAAGAAGGGCCTGCTGTTCTGATCGAGGGCTCGTAAAGCGCCCGGCACCCCAGATATTGTGGCCAAGGACTCGGTTGTCCACAACTTTCTGGGGAAATGCCCCTTTCCGGCATTGAGAAGGGACCTCAGGCACGATACTGTATCTTGTGTCGATAACGGAAAGGGTCACAAGATGGAGTGGAGCGACGAGGTTATCGGCCAGCTGCGCGGGCTCTGGGCGGAGGGACTTTCCACCGCCGAGATCGGCCGCCGGCTGGGCGTGACAAAGAACGCCATCGTCGGCAAGGCGCACAGGCTCGAACTGGCCGCCCGCCCGTCGCCAATTCGCCGCGACCCGGATGCGGCCCCGCCGCGCCGCGCGCCCGTGCGCCGAATGGACGGGCCAACACTGCCGCCGCTGCCCAGTACGACATGCGAACCGGAGCAGGCGTTTACCGTGGCGGAGATTGCGGTCGAGATCGCGCCGCAACCCGTTGCCGCGCCATTGGCGGCCGTGGCGATCGAAGTGGCGCCACCGCCAGCTGCGATCGCACTGCCCGTTGCGCCACCGCCGGTCGTGCTGGCCCAGATCGCGCCTCGGCCGGTACCCCCGGCACCTCCCGCGCCACGTCCGGTGCTGGCGCAAATGCGTCCGGCGATGGTGGCGCCACATCCCCGGCCATACGCCGCGGCGCCCAAACCTTATGGCCGCGTGGTGACCTGCTGCTGGCCGCTTGGCGAGCCAGGCACCCGGGATTTCCGGTTCTGCGACGGACCGTCCGAGCCAGGACGCCCGTACTGCGAGGACCATGTGAAAGTCGCCTACGTCCGCGTTCGCGACCGGCGCGAAGACGCGGCCTGACGCACACGGCGGCCCCAGACCTCGCGCGCGCGGCTTTCCTTCGACGCCGCCGCGTGCCTGGAATTTCGCGTGAGTCCGGCGGGCTTGTTCCCGGTTGCCTTGGGCGATAGCCTTCGGAAAACACTGGCGTTGGGAGTGAAATCATGGCGGGCATAAAGGTACGCGACCTGGTTTACGGACGGCTTCGGTCTCCAGACCTCGACGCGCAGGAAGCGTTCCTCACCTCGTTCGGCATGACCCGCGCGGCGCGGACCGCCAACGCGCTGTATATGCGCGGCACCGATCCTGCCCACCACATCCACGTCACCGAACAAGGCGAACCCGGTTTCATCGGTTTCGCCTGGGCGGCCGCGAGCGAGGACGACCTGAAAACCATCGCCAAGGCGCCCGGCGCGTCCGGCATTGAAAACATCGATGAACCCGGCGGCGGCAAACGCGTCCGGATCAAGGAACCCAACGGTTACACGATCGAAATCGTGCACGGGATCGAAACCCTGCCAACCATCCCCGTCGTCCGTCAGGCGATCAATTCCGGCGCCGCACCGCTGAACCGCGCTGGCGAGATCATCCGCTTTCCCGCCGGTCCGTCCACCGTGAAACGCATCGGCCACGCCGTCCTGGGTTCGCCGAAAAACCAGGAAACCGTAAGCTGGTTTCGCGAAACCCTGGGACTCGTCTGCTCCGACGACGTTTACGCGGGCGAGAAAGACAACGTGATCGGCCAGTTCAGCCGCATCGACGCGGGCGACGATTATGTCGATCATCACGCGTTCTTTTGTATGCGGAACGAACGCGCCGGCTTGAACCACTTCTCTTTCGAAGTGCAGGACATCGACGACGTGTTCATGGGGCATGAATTTCTGACTGGTTTGAACAAATACGAACACATGTGGGGTATCGGCCGTCACCTTCTTGGCAGTCAGGTCTACGATTACTGGTCCGATCCCTGGGGCCGCGTCCACGAACACTGGGCTGACACCGATCGCCTGAATGTGCATAACGGCGGCAATCTGGTTTCGGCCGAAGAAGGCCTGCGTTCGCAATGGGGCACGCGCCCGCCGGAAAAATTCATCGGTCACGTCAGCCCCTGAAAGAACGCCTTATGCAAAGCCCTGGCTCCGCACCCGGATTCCACCACGTCGCCATTCGCGCAGTGGATTTCGACGAGACGGTTAAGTTCTACACCGAAGGTCTGGGGTTCCGGGTGCATTTCCCGTTCTCTGTGCCCGGCCGGATCGATCGCGCCGCGTTCCTCGACGCGGGCGACGGCCGCTTCGTGGAGGTCTTTGGTCAGAACTCCATCGTTCAGGCCGAAGGACGCCGCCGCTTGCGCTGGGAAGACCGGACCGAGGGCGCGTTATTGCATTTTTGCCTAAAGGTTGTGGACACTGACGCGTCCTATGCCCAGGCCCTTGGCGCGGGCGCGGTGTCGCGCGTCGAACCCGTCTCCCGCCGCCTGAGCGAGGACCCTTTGGTCGAGGTGAAAATCGCATTCGTAGTGGGACCGAACGGCGAGGTGATCGAGTTCATGCAAAGCGAGCAGATATAGGCGGCCCGGCGGCCACGATGGCGGAACGCACCCGGGAGCCCGATGGCGCCAAGGCCCGGAAACGTTCCGTGCGCGAACCGGAAACCTCGCTTTACGCGCCGGTGAAGGCCTTCCTGGAAGCGCAGGGATTCGATGTCAAAGGCGAAATCCGGGGCTGCGATCTGGTGGCGATACGCGAGGACGAACCGCGCCGCCTGGTCATCGGCGAGCTGAAAATGACTCTCAGCCTGGATCTGGTATTGCAAGGCGTGGATCGGATGCGCGCGGCGGACGAGGTCTGGCTGGCCGTGCGTCAATCGCGAAAAGGCCGCGATACCGACCGTCGTGCCATCCATCTATGCCGGCTTCTGGGACTGGGCTTGTTGGCGGTAACCGCCAGCACCGGACGCGTGCAAATCCTCGCCGAACCCAGCCCCTATAAACCGCGGATGGACGACCGCAAACGTAAGCTGTTGCTGCGCGAACACGCGGCGCGAAAAGGCGACCCCGCGATCGGCGGCACCACGCGCCAGCCGCTGATGACGGCCTATCGCCAACAGGCGCTGACCTGCGCGGCGGCGATGCGGCCCGGACCCGCGCGCCCCCGGGACCTGAAAACGCAGGCGCCAGAGGCCGCCAGCATTTTATTGCGCAATGTCTACGGGTGGTTCGAACGCGTCGAACGCGGACTGTACCGCCTGACCGAAACCGGCGAAGCCGCCTTGCGCCGCTGGCCCACCGCCTGACGAATTTGCGCCACGCGCCCGCCCGGTGTTCATTCCCCCGGGAAACGCGACCCCCCGGAAACGTCTCGAGGAAAATCTCATGCCGGATAAAGTCGGATTCGTCGGTCTTGGCAACATGGGCGGGCCAATGGCGCGCAATTTGCTCAAAGCCGGTGTGAAACTGGTTGTACACGACCTCGATGCCCGAAAGGTCCAGGCGCTGACCGAAGCGGGCGCCGAGGCGGCGGCATCGGCACAGGCGGTCGCGAAGGAAACCACACGCTCCATCTTCATGGTGGAAACCACCGCACAGGCCGAAGCGGCGATCGCGGGCGAACGCGGCCTGATACAAGGCGCGCGTGCCGGTCACATCGCGATCTGCATGAGCACGATCGATCCGTTCAAATTGCGAGAGATCGCGGCGAAACTCGCAGACCAGGGGATTTCGGTCATCGACGCGCCGGTCAGCGGCGGTATCAAGGGCGCGGCGGATGGCAGCCTGTCGATCGTCGTGGGCGGGGATAAGGCGGTTTACGAAAAATGCCTCGATTTGTTCAACGCCATGGGCGGCAACATCTTCCATGCGGGCGGGTTGGGGAACGGCATCGCGATGAAGCTGATCAACAACATGTTGTTGCAGGTCACCACCGTCGCCGTCGCGGAAGGCCTGGTCATGGGCGCGAAAGCCGGTCTCGATCTTCAACAATTATTCGAGATGCTGAAGGTCAGTTCTGGTGATTCCTTTGCGCTGCGGATGCGCGGCGGGCGGATGCTCAGCCGCGATTTTAGCCCGTCCGGAACGGTCGATATTTCGTATAAGGACCAGGAACTGGAAACGGCGTTCGCGAAACAGCTTGGCGTGCCCGTGCTGCTCGCGAATGTGTCGCAGCAGGTCTATCAAATGGCGCGCGCCTCGGGCCTGAACAAACAAGAAGGGTCGGCGGTCGTAAAGGTTTACGAAAATCTGACCGGCATCGCGCTCGATCAGGCCAGAAAAGCCTGACAAGCCGGGCGGCACCCGGCGCTTCCCCAGACGCAAAGCCAGGGCAAGCGCCTGAACGACACCGCTTAGGCGACGGCGAAGAATAACCGCTCCGTTTGAGGCACGCGCCGCCACACCCCGTCATGGTCCGCGAAGGCGGACCATCCACGCCTTTTGCCAGTCCAG
>JAYWAX010000316.1:0-5347 GCA_043782125.1 Acetobacteraceae bacterium
CTGGAGTTGCGTATCCGCACCGATGTCAAGCACTTCACCATTGGCAAGCTGGCGAGCCCGATCGTGATTTTCGGGCCGTTCAAGAAGCTGAGCTATGGCATCGACGCCGAGATTCTCGCACGCGGCGGGGCGGCGGTGGGCCTGGGTCTCCTGTTCGGACCGGCGGCGCTCCTGCCGACCATCCAGTTCGGCGTTGGCGACGATTCACCCTGCGCGCCGAAACGACGTTGAGGCCGCTTCGCCGCCTCCGCGCCCGGTGGCGTCGGGAAAGGCCCAGGGGAACCGTGGCGATGTCTGGCCAACGTGAGAATGAACGACGCGCCGCCCTGTTGGCGCGGACCCGTGGGTCTTTCCCCCCCCGGGTCTTCCCCCCCTTGGGCCTTTCCCCCCGGGCCTTTTCCCCTGGGTCTCCCCCGTCGCCAGCCCGGTAAGCCCGTTCTATAAACCCCCGAACCTCGGGAGGTCAGCATGGCGAACGAACAGATGATACCCCCACGCGCCCCGGGCGCGCTATCCCAACGCGCCCTCGGCTCCGGCGGCCTCCACGTCTCCACCGTCGGACTGGGCTGCATGTCCCTCTCCGGCGTGTATGGGGAGGCGGATGACGCCGCCTCGGAAGACCTGATCCGCCAGGCGATCGACCTGGGCGTGAACCATCTCGATTCCTCGGACATGTATGGCTGGGGTCATAACGAGGACGTGATCGGCCGCGCCATCAAGGGCCGCCGCGACAAGGTGGTGCTGGCGACGAAGTTCGGCCAGACCCAGCGGCCCGGCCAGCCCAACGGCGTCAACGGCCGGCCCGAATACGTACAGCAGGCCTGCGAGGCGTCGTTGAAACGTCTCAACGAAGACGTGATCGACCTGTACTACCAGCACCGCGTCGATCCCGCCGTGCCGGTCGAGGAGACAATGGGGGCGATGAAGCGCCTCGTGGAACAGGGCAAGGTGCGCTTCCTCGGTTTGTCCGAGGCGGCGCCCGACCGTATCCGCCGCGCCCATGCCGTGCATCCGATCGCGGCGGTGCAGACGGAGTATTCGCTTCTGTATCGCACCGAGGCGGAGGAAACCCGCGAGACCACGCGCGCTCTGGGCATCGGCTTCGTCGCCTACGCGCCGTTGGGCCGGGGTTTCCTGACCGGGGCGATCAAGAGTTTCGACGACGTGGACGGCCGCCGGGCCGCGCATCCGCGGTTCCAGAAGGACAATTTCGACCAGAACCGCGCGCTGGTGGAGAAGATCGAGGCGTTCGCCGCCGGGAAGGGCTGCACGCCCGCGCAACTCGTGCTCGCCTGGCTGCTGGCGCGCGGGGACGACGTGGTTGCCATACCGGGTACGCGTTATCTGGCGCGGTTGGAGGAGAACCTTGGCGCGCTGAAGGTCGTTTTGTCGGCGGAAGATGTGGCGCGGATCGACGCGGCGGTGCCCAGGGGAGCGGCGGCGGGGACGCGGTATCCGGCGGGGGGGATGGCGGGGGTGTTCATTTGAGGCCGGGACGAGGCTTTGGCCGCATGGGCAGACCGGGGCGTGGCGGACCACTGTGCCGCCACGCATCGTCCGGTGCGGGCATGGAAAAGCATGTGACATACGGCGAGAAAGCGGAAACGCGGAGGCCTTCATGAGCGATCTGTACGAGCGTGATGTCATGCTTTGGAGCGAACGCCAGGCCGAATTGCTGCGCCGGCACGCCGCGGGCGAGCGGATGAACGACGAGGTTTTGGACTGGCCCAACATCATTGAGGAAATCGAGAGCGTGGGCAACGAGCAGTATTTCGCCTTCGAGTCCCATCTGAGACAGGCATTGACCCACGCCCTGAAGATCCAGGCCTGGCCTGGCACACCCTATGTCAGCCACTGGCGCGCGGAGGCGCGCGTGTTCCGGGATCAGGCGAAGGGACGCTTCACTGCCTCCATGCGCCGCAAGATCGATCTGACGCGCCTCTGGCGTCTGGCACTGCGGGGGATGCCCGACGACATCGACGGTCAGCCGCCGCTGCCCGTGCCAGAGACATGTCCGGACACATTGGACGCGCTCCTGGGCGATGGGCCATGCGCGATGTTCCCCGAGGCGGATTCGCGTCGGGGATAGCAAGACTTCTGGAGCGTCACCGTACGCGCCAACTGGCGGATCATCTTCCGCTTCGAGGATGGGAACGCGACCGGCGTTGATTATCTCGACTACCAT
Source organism: Acetobacteraceae bacterium (assembly GCA_043782125.1). Classification (GTDB taxonomy): domain Bacteria; phylum Pseudomonadota; class Alphaproteobacteria; order Acetobacterales; family Acetobacteraceae; genus Rhodopila. Next base: position 2,186 of record JAYWAX010000316.1, read on the forward strand.
TGATGGAGGTTGTCATGCCGATGAAAAATCCCCCTCACCCTGGGTTGTCCGTACGCCTGGACTGCCTGGAGCCCCTGGGCCTGAGCGTGACCGAGGGCGCGCGGGTGCTTGGCGTGACCCGTCAGACCCTCAAAAACCTGGTCAACGGCAAGGCCGGGATTTCACCGGAGATGGCGATCCGCCTCTCGAAAGCGTTTGGGAGCGGCGCCGAGGTCTGGCTGGGAATGCAAATGGCCCATGATCTGGCGCGGGCGCGGTTGCATGAGGGGGAGATCGACGTGCGAAGGGTGGAATGAGTGGGGGAAGGGATGCCAACCTGAGTGGATTCACCGTCTTCCCTGATTGGCCCGATGACCTGATGAGGCTGGAAATTTGGGCGGATGCGCGTTACGATCCCCTCCATGGATAAGACCGCGCATTCAACCGAGGTACCCGAGGGGTGGCTTGAGGTGCTCGCCGAAAGCGACGCCGATCTGGCCGCTGGCCGCATTGTGCCGGGAGAGGTCGTCTTGCGAGACCTCCGCGACAGTCTCGCCCGGCTTGAAGCCAAGGCGGCCGCGCGGGCGGCCACGCGCCAGTCGGCCTCTTGACAATAAGTAAACGATTCCTGTCTGCGACTGGTGCTCAAAGAAACCCCGAGTCTTTGAAGGAAAAGGGAAGCGACGATGCCACAGGGACAATCGAAGCAGGGAGGCAAAGGCGCCTGGATTGCTCTGGCGGGCCTTTTTTCACCGCCGTAGGGGCTGCCGCCGGTGTCGCCGCTGTCGCGGTGCCGGAAATCCGCTGTGGACTCGGGTTGGACACCTGCCCAACGGTGCGGATAACTCCGGCGACGCAACCTGTAATTGCGCAGCCGGTTGCTTCTCAGGTAAACGCTCCGTTTGAGTTCACAGCATCAGACGCCGTTATAACTTCATTTTCGAAGTTATTCAAAGATGAAGAAAATTTCAACATCGAGTTTAAGCTTAGGACCACGGTTCCAACGTGTGTTTTGGATATTGATGGCCCAGACGCATCAAAAGTCTTTATAACCGGACATCATGGAGGGCATCAGATGGATCTATGTACCCCTGGCGGTACAGCATCATGTGACAATAATCTAGGATCGCATGGAAAATTGGAACTACGCCCTTCGAGCCTGAAATACAGTTATCTTTGGGAAGCTATTGAAAGGCGATCAAATGTCTGTAAATTCCGAATCACCAAGATTTCTTGAAGTAGCCGCGGAGTTCTGAAAGCGACGCGATCTGATTTCAGTGACGATAACGTGATACACGGGCCATGTTCACTGCTTTTCATGTATCCGGCATCATGGATGCAAGATTAGACCCTTGGAAACACATGATTTTCCAATACGGAAATCAGCGCCTAACCCATCTTATGCACCACCTGATGGGGTTTTTACTGGCGGACATGGTGTAAAGGTCTGAAATCGCATAGAGATTGGGTGCTGACACCATTCTCCATGCCCGGACAAAATCCACCATGCCCACCACGGACAACGATACCGGTTTCCCGTTCACCCTGCCAGGTACAGACGGCAAGAAGGTCACCGCCGCGTTCGATGGTGGCCTGATCAGCTCCGATGGCGGCGTGTTGCTGCTCGCGGGCGCTGACAAACGGCTCGGCCTGATCGACGCGCTGGCCGCGCTCATTCCCGGTCACCGCGACCCGGCCCGGATCACCCATTCGGTGGCGGACATCATGCGGGCGCGGGTCTTCGCCATCGCGTGCGGATACGAGGACGCGAACGACCTCGACACGCTCCGTCATGATCCGGCTTTCAGGATGGCCTGTGGACGTGCGCCGGAGAGCGGAGACGCCCTGGCCTCGCAACCGACGATTTCCCGTCTGGAGAACGCCGCGGACCTCCGTGTGTTGATCAGGATGTCCCATGCCCTGGTGGATCTGTGGTGCCGGGGCCATCAGCGGCCACCGAAATCCATCACCCTGGACATCGACGACACGGCCGATACCGCGCATGGCCATCAGGCATGGGCGTTGTTCAACGCCCATCATGATGAGCGGTGCTTTCTGCCGATCCATATATACGACGCGGAAACGGGTCATTGCGTCCTGACCCTCCTCCGTCCGGGCAAGACGCCGGGCGGCCAGGAGATACGGGGCCATTTACGCCGGTTGATCCATCGCATGCGCCTGCACTGGCCGGACACGGACATCACTCTCCGGGGCGACAGCCATTATGGCCGCCGCGAGGTCATGGACTGGTGCGAGGAGAACGGTGTTTCTTACCTCTTCGGCCTGTCCGGGAACGGTATCCTCCGTGATCAGGTCTTCGCCAAAGCGGATGAGGCGTGTGTCCGGCGCGCGCTCGGCGATCTGGACCGGGTGCGCGATCACACCGAGACCCGGTACGCCGCGAAATCCTGGTCCCGGCCCCGGCGTGTCGTGGCGCGGATCGAGGTGACCCGGAAAGGCCTCGACACCCGGTATGTCGTCACCAATCTCCCATATGGCACCCCCCAGTGGCTTTACGACCGCCTGTACTGTGCCCGGGGCCAGGCGGAGAACCGCATCAAATGGCACAAGGGCCAATTGGCCTCGGACCGCACCAGTTGCCGTTGCCCTCTGGCCAATCAGATGCGTCTCATTCTTCACACCGCGGCTTACTGGCTGATGCTGATGGTGCGCCGGGCCATTCCAGGGTCACAACCCCTGGCCAGCGGCGATTTTTCCACAATCCGGCTCCGGCTGCTCAAGATCGCGGTGCGGGTCAGGGAAACCGCCAGCCGGATCAGGCTCGCCTTCGCCTCCAACTGTCCTGATGCTGAACTGTTCCGGGGGTTGATGGGTGCGCTGACCCAGCGCCCGGCCTGAACAGCGGGGCGGATGCCCCCTGCCGAACCCCCGCCGATCAACCTCCAGCGCCTCACAGATACGGTCTGAACGCGGCCCGGCCAGCCAGAGGGAGGCGCTGGTCAAATAATTGACTATCCGAAATAGATCGGTGACGAACTGGTCTCATGAATAAGATGGGCTAAATTGCTCACAAGCCTCCCTCCTACCCCTCTGGCCTCCCCGCTACCGATGGGTATAATCCCCCCGTCCAACCGGCGAGCCGGCGTTGAGAGAGGGAGTGAAGCATGAGTTTAAAAGGGGCTGGTTACATCGTGGGGGCCTGGGAGCATCCCACGCGCAAGG
>JAYWAX010000317.1:0-14750 GCA_043782125.1 Acetobacteraceae bacterium
ACGCCGCCTACCAGCGGGTGGTGGCGCTGTTCGGCGTCGCGGGCGCTGTCGAGTTGACGGGCCTGGTCGGGTATTACGCCATGATCGCGCTGATGCTGAATGCTGCGGAGTTCGAGATTCCCGCGGGCATGACCCCACCTTTGCCGCCGCGCGCCTGACCCAAGGAAGACCCGTTATGAGAATCAAATCGATCGAGGTCCGCGTGCTGAAAGTGCCGCTGGACCAGCCGTATTCCGCCGGGGGCCGCGCCGTCGGCGCCAACTGGCACGTTATGGCCGAGGTCGCGACCGAGGATGGCGTCACCGGGTTCGGCTACATCGTCGCGTTGAACCACCTGTTCATCGGCACCGTCGCCGCCGCGACGCGGGAACTGGCGCCTCTGCTGATCGGGATGAGCGTGGCGGAGCCCGAGGCCGCCTGGCGCAAACTGGCGCGCGCCGGAGATTGGGTGGGACCGGGCGGACTGCTGCATTACGCGATCGCGCCGCTGGACATCGCGATCTGGGACGCCTTCGGGAAGACGTTGAATTTGCCGGTTTCCCGCATGCTTGGCGGCATGCGGGACCGGCTGCCGGTCTACGCCAGCGACGGGTTTTGGTACAGCCTCAGCCTGGACGAACTTGCGGAATCGGCGAAGCGGGCGGCCGATGCCGGCTTCCGCGCGGTCAAACTGCGGGTCGGCAACGAGACCTCCCCCGAAGGCGAGGTCGCCCGAGTCAACGCCGTGCGCGACGCGGTGGGCGACGGGGTGTCGATCATGGCCGATGCGACGGAGAGCTGGACGCTGACCCGCGCGATCCGCACCGGCAAAGCATTGCAGGACGCCGGCGTGGTGTGGATCGAAGATCCGGTGGCCCATACCGATGTCGTGTCCATGGCGCGCGTCGCCGCAGCGCTGGATGTTCCCGTCGCGACCGGCGAGCATCTTTACCAGATCGCCGATTTCACCCGGTTGCTGGAGGCGCGCGGCACCGGCGTCGCGCTTATCGATCTCGGCCGGATCGGCGGGGTCACGCCGTGGCGGCATGTGGCGTCGATGGCGCATGGGTTCGGCGTGCAGGTCGGCGGGCACGTGCTGCCGGAAATCCATGTGCATCTTCTCGCGGCAGTGCCGAACGCGCGAGTCGTCGAATATGTGCCCCGCTCGGCCGCGCTGTTGCAAGCGATGCCGGAATTGTCCGGCGGCGCCCTGGTCGTGCCGCCCGGGGGCGGGTTCGGGCTGGAATTGGACCGGGACGCCGTGCGCCGGTTCAGCGTCTGACGGTCAGGTCCAGGACACGTTCCACGGATAGGGCGAGGTGCTTTCCAGGATGCCCGTCAGCCCTTTCCGGTGCGCCGTCAGAATGAAGAACTGGCCAAGGACCACCGTTGGCGCCGCGTCCAGCGAATGGAGGTGCAGGGCGCGCACCACGGCGGCGCGTTCCGCGTCGGTCGCGACCGTCGTCCATTGCTCCACCATCTGTTCGGCCTTGGCGTCTTCGTACCAGCCAGCCCACCCTTTGGCACCCAGACCGCGCACGATGGGGCTGATGGCGGGGTTGACGAAGGACGAACCCAGCCACCAGTTGTGGAAGATCGACCAGCCGCCTTTGTCCGGCGAGTCCGCTTTGGTCCGCCGCTGCGCCAGCGTGTTCCAGTCCATCTCCTGAAGTTCCACGTTCATGCCGAGTTTCTTCAGGTAATCGAACGTCACCTGACCGAACGGCCCGATCGTTGGGATATCGGCAGGATTGAGGATGACGACTTTCTCACCTTTGTATCCCGCCGCGTCCAAGGCGCGCTTCGCGGCCGCGATATCGCCGGTCATGCCGTCCGTGCCGAGTTCCTCGCCATAGGGCGTGCCGCAGGGAAACAGCGCCTTGCAGCTTCGGTAAATCGACGAGTCGTTGCCGGTCACCGCGCTCATGTAATCCTCCTGGTTCATGCCCAGACGGACGGCGCGGCGGATGGCGGCGTTATTGAACGGCGCGTGCAGGTGGTTGAACCGCATCGTGCCGAAGAAGCCGACGGCGTTGAAGTTCGTCACCACGACGTCGGGGTTTTTCCGTAGCAACGGCAACAGATCGGGCTGAACCTGTTCCCACCAATCGACCTCGCCTTTCATCAGCGCGGAGGCGGCGGTGGAGGAATCGGGAATGATCTTCCATTCGTAACGCTCGATCTTCGCCACTTTGCCGCCGGACGCCCAATCGGGCTTTTCCTGGCGCGGGACATAGCCCGCGAATTTTTCATAAGCGCCGCTGCTGCCCGCGACGAATTCGTTCTTCAAGAACCGGTATGGGCCGGAGCCGACCATTTCGGTGTTCGGCTTCGCGAGATCGGTGTTGGCGAGGCGCTCTGGCATGACCACCGGCAGCATGCCGTTTGGCTTCGCCAGCGTGTCCAGGATCAACGGGAAGGGCCGCTTCAATTCGATCCGGATGGTGCGGTCGTCCTGATAGCCGAATTTTTCGACCACGGCGCCCAGAGCCTGGCCGTAGACATCGCGGGCAGACCAGCGGCGGAGGCTGGCGGCGGCATCGCGCGCCAGAACTTTCTCGCCGTCGTGGAACATCAGCCCGTCGCGCAGGCGGATCGACCAGACGCGGCCGTCATCGGAGACACTGGCACTTTCGGCCATTTGCGGGCGGGGTTTTCGCGTGGAATCGATCCCGAACAGGGTGTCGAACACATAATACCCGTGCGTGATCGACACCTGCGTCGTGGTCCAGGACGGGTCGAGCACCGACAGGTCGGCCGTGGGCACATAGCGCAGCAGCTTGTTATCGCGCGGCGCCGCGATGGCATGACGGAACGGCAAGGCCGCCGCCGCGGCGCCTGCTTTCACGATATCTCTGCGCTTCATCCGTATTTCCTCTTTGCCAATCCCTCGCCTGTCATAGCCCCGGCGCGCATCCGGGCGAAAGCGGGGGCGGTTCGGTTCAAACGAGACGCACGCGAACACCGCACAGCATCAGGGCGCCATCCACCTCCGCCACGTCCTTGTTCCTCGCCGCCTGACGGGCCCGGGGGTGACGAGGGATCTTCACATCGATGCCGCCCAGACCCTCGCCGCGCCCGTCGGTGGCCGGAACGAACCGCAGGGAACCCCGGTCCAGATCGATCGCCGCCACACCGTTGGCATCGCGCACGGGACGGCGCAGAATCTCGGACCAGCGGGCGGCGAGTCGCGCCGGATTGTCCGATTGCAGCTCCGCCGCGACGATCGTTTCCGCTTCGTCCCCACCGGGGTCGCCGTGCCAGCGCGGACCCGCCGGATGATACGGCCCGTCCCACGCGCCACCGTGAGAATGGTTGATTTCCAGCAGCGCCCCGCCGGTATCGCGTGGATGCAATTGCAGGCCGCGATATGCGTCCGGATAATCCATATCGTTGGCGATGCGCACACCGGCTGCGGGCAGGTGGGTCAACCAGGAGTCGATCTCGTCGCTGTCCAGGATGACCATATAACCGCCCTCCCCGCCTCGCCGGTCCAGATACCGGCCGGCGGCGGTTTTTTCCTGTGTCGGCGCCACGATTTCCAGGAAGGTGTTGCCGAACGGCATAAGGGCGTTGACCAGCCCGTATTTCTCGACATTCGGATCGACGTACGTCACCATCGTTCCCAAAACGGTACAGATCGTCGAGACCGAAGGCTCGAGATGCGGCGCTACCAGGCAAATCTGGCGCAGGCGTAGGGACATCGGTGTTTCCTCTTCCGTTCCATCCTGACAGACTGCGCGAAACCGAGGGAAACGCCAATGTCCACGATCCCAATGCCACTGAACATGCCCCTGAACATGCAGGGACGCCGCGTCCTGGTCACCGGCGCCGCAAGCGGAATCGGCAAGGCCTCCAGCCTCGCTCTGGCCCAACTGGGGGCCGAGCTGGTGCTGACGGATCGCGCTCCGCTGGATGCCACCATCGCCGAAGTCGAGGCCATTGGCGGGGTTTGCACCGGGACGATGGGGGATTTAACGGACGACGCGTTTCGCGAAACCCTGTTTTCGGGCGCGCCATTGCAGGCGATGGCGCATTGCGCCGGCATCCTGGCTGGGCGCGACTGGCGCACCGACAAGGATTGGAAGGCGCGGTTTCACCGGACCATGGATGTCAACGTTCGCGTGCCATTGGAAATCGCGATGCGCGCCATCGATCACATGGCGGCGAACGGCGGCGGATATATCGTGCTGGTCGGCTCGGTCGCCGGCAAAACCGGCGGCACGTCGCTGAATACGCCACCGGATTATTCCGCGTCGAAAGGCGCCGTCCACGCGATCGTGAAATGGACCTCGCGCCACGCCGTCACCCAGGGCGTGATGGTCAACGCCGTCGCCCCTGGGCCGGTCGAAACACCGATGACGCGCGGCAACAACACCGGGCCGAGCCTGCCGCTGCGCCGGATCGGCCGGCCTGAGGAACTCGCCTGGCCGATCGCCTTCCTGTGCAGCCCAGCGGCGAGTTATATGTCGGGCGCGATCCTGGACGTGAATGGGGGCGCCTTCGTGGGTTGACCCGGACGCCGGGTCAACCTTTGTGCGATCGGATCGTCAGAGTTTCGTTGGTGTTCTGGGTTCCGCCAGATGATCGAAACGATGCCGGTATGTGCCCAGACCCTGGGTTTGCGAGCGTAGATCGACGATCAAATCGTGCAACTCGGCCTCAGGCACCAACGCTTCCACGTCGTCCCAGCCGGGCCATCCGTCGCGTTCCCCGAAGCCCAGAATCTGACCGCGCCGCCCGGTCAGCAACCTTTGGGCGCGTGGGGTATGTTCGTTGGGAACTGAGACGGTGACACGGTCGATCGGTTCCAGCAACACCGGATCGGCCTTCGCCAGCCCGTCGCGCATCGCCGTCTGGGTCGCGGTCCGGAACGCCATGTCGGAACTATCGACCGCGTGAAACCCGCCGCCGGTCAGTGCCACTTCGATATCCACGACCGGATGGCCGAGGGGACCTTTTTCTGCGGCGCTCTCTGCGGCTTCTCCCACAGCGGGGATGAAATTGCGTGGCACCGTGCCGCCGACGATTTTGTCGATAAACGCAAATCCGGCGCCGCGTTCCCGCGGGGCGATGTCGATCTTCACGTCGGCGAACTGACCGTGTCCGCCGGTTTGCCGCTTCAATCTTCCGTGTTCGCTGACGGCGCGGCGAATCGTTTCGCGATACGCGACGGACGGCCTGTGCGCCGCCACCTTCAGATTATATGCCTTCGCCAGATGTTCGATCGCGTTCTGAAGGTGCATGTCTCCTTGCCCATGCAGAACAGTTTCACCGCTTTCCCGCATTTGGGTCACGGTCAACGCCGCGTCTTCCTCGGTCAGCTTGCGCAAGGCATCGGACAGGCGAACGTCATCCTTACGATCCGCCGTGGCGATGGCCAGCGCGTAAACCGGTTCTGGCGGTTCGGGGAACGGCAATGGTTCGGGCATGGCTCCGATGGAGATGGCCGCGCCCGTCGCCACCCCGTCCAGCCGGCCGAAGGCGACCACATCGCCCGCCGCGCAAGCCGGGACTTTGGATAGCTCTCCGTTCTCGAAACGATATATACCACCCAGACGGGTGCCGCCAAGTGCTGCGCCGTCCGCGATATCGCCGCGCCAGACGCGCGCGTACGACAGCTTGCCGGTATGGCCCGCGTATTCGGTCCGAAATACCTGAGCCAGCGCGGCGCCATCCGGTTCGATTGCTTTACGATCCCGCGTTTCCGCCGCGCCGGGGGCGTCATGGCGCAGCGCCTTCCACAAACGGCGCACGCCGTGACTCGCCTCTCCCGCGCCCAGCATGACCTCGATCATGGTGCCTGCGAGTAAATCTTTGCGCATGTCGAGATATAGTTCTTCCGGCGTGGGGCGGATATCGTCCAGCACTTTTTCCAGCAGCGCATCGTCGTGGTCCGCCAGCGTTTCAACCAGCCGCCCACGCGCGGCGGCTTCCTCGGCCAGCGCCGATTCAGGAATCCGGATCAATTCCGAGGGTTGGCCTTTGCGATAACGATAGGCTCGTTCGCTCATGAGATCGACGTACCCGCCGGCGCGGCCATTTTCAAGGATCGGCATTTGGCGCAAGACCAGGGGCGATCCGGCATGGGCCTGCAAGGCGTCGATGGTATCCGCGACGGACCCGTCGAATGCGTCGATCTTATTGATCAGAACGATATGCGGCACTTTCTCCTGGGCCAGCATCCGGAGAAACGGCGCGACCGTGGCCACGCGCGCCGGGTCGGGTTCGCACACGACGACGGCGATATCCACGACCGCCAGAGCCGCCCGCGTTTCATACGCGAACTCGATCGAGCCCGGGCAATCCAGGATCGACCACGCTTCATCCAAATATGTGCAGTGGCCCAGGCGGATGGCTGTGGAGGATTGACGGGCGCGGGGATCGGGCGGGCGCTTCGCCGCTGCGCCGGCTGCCTCCATCAACGCGTCGAACAGGGCCGATTTGCCGCTTCCCCGTGGGCCCACCAGGGCCACCGAGCGAGGGTTGCCGCTGCTTCCGTGCTTTGACATGACCGCGCCTCCTTCATTCGCCGAAGGCGCTACCCGGGTTCGCAACCCACCATTCGGGCACCCGGAGCACCCGGACCGAAGTTTAGCGGCAAGTCCGCGGAAAGCGAATCAAACCGCCCCGCCCCCTGCCCCGCCCCCTGCGCCATTCATTTCAAGATGAGTAGAAACCTTGCCCAGGATGCGGGTCAGGGCTGTCAGGTCGGCGCGGGTCAGCCCGCCGAAAACCTCGGCTTCCAATTGTATGGCCAAAGGAACCATACCTTCATGCGCCGTCGTTCCTTTACGGGTGAGTTTCAACAGGCGGCCGCGTCCGTCGCGCGGGTCCCGGCTTTGGCGCATCATGCCCTTGGCGACAAGACTTTGCGCCGCGCGGCTGACTTTTACTTTATCCATCGCGGCAAACCGCCCCACAGCACTGGGCGACAATGTTCCATGCGCGGCGACAGTCGCCAGAACGCGCCACTCGGATATGGTCAACTTAAACCGTTGCTCATAGTGCCCGGCGAAGACATCGGAGATACAGTCCGTTACAACGACAAGTTTGTACGGCAAAAATGTATCGAGACGAAAACCCGCATCGCGGGAACCTTGGTCGGTGGCTGGCATGAAGTTCCCTCTCCCGGATTTGAAGACGGTATAGTATCGTCCTTCCAGAAATCAAGCAGTATCTTGGAGCCGTCCCGATGTCCGAAAGCCCAGAGTATCTATCCGGATTTGGCAACGAAAATGCGTCCGAAGCCATTCCGGGCGCGTTACCCGTTGGACAAAACTCACCGCAAAAGCCGCCGTTTGGACTTTATGCCGAGCAATTATCCGGCACGCCTTTCACGGTTCCCAGGCGAGAGGCGCGGCGCACGTGGATGTATCGCATCCGTCCGTCGGCGTCGCATCCGCCCTATCGCCCGATCGAGCAGCCGCTTTTATGCGGCGCCGCGGCCGAGCCCACGCCCAATCGGCTGCGCTGGGATCCCCTGCGCTTCACGGAAAAGCCCAGGGATTTCGTGGATGGGATTGTGACGATGCTGGGAAACGCGGAGACCGCGAATGGCACGGGTGTCACGGTTCACCAATATATCGCGACCCGCGACATGCGCCGCGTATTCTGGAACGCGGACGGAGAATTCCTGATTGTACCGCGGCTGGGACGGTTGGCGATCGATACCGAACTGGGGCGGCTCGCGGTGGCGCCTGGGGAAATCGCGGTGATTCCACGGGGCATTCGCTTTCGCGTGGCATTGCCGGATGGAACAGCCGCCGGTTATCTGTGCGAAAATCATGGCCCCATGCTGCGCCTGCCCGATCTGGGACCGATCGGCGCCAACGGTTTGGCCAATCCGCGCGATTTCCTGTCGCCCACGGCCTGGTACGAAGATCGCGACGAAGCCGTGGACCTGGTTCAGAAGTTCATGGGCCGGCTGTGGGTGACACAACTGGACCATTCGCCGCTGGATGTCGTGGCATGGCACGGCAATCTCGCGCCTTATAAGTACGATCTCGCGCGTTTCAACACATTGGGATCCGTCAGTTTCGATCATCCGGACCCGTCGATCTTCACGGTCCTCACGTCGCCCGGCGATGCGCCCGGCGTCGCCAATCTGGACTTTATCTGCATCGCGTCGCGTTGGATGGTGGCCGAGCACACGTTCCGCCCGCCCTGGTTCCATCGCAATGTCATGAACGAATGCATGGGCCTTGTCATGGGTGCCTACGACGCCAAACAAGGCGGATTCGAGCCAGGCGGCCTGTCGTTGCACGGCATGATGGCCGCGCACGGACCGGACAACGCCAGCACCGTACGCGCGATGGCGGAGGATTTGGTGCCACGCAAACTGGATGGCACAATGGCCATTATGTTCGAAACCCGCCAGGTTTTACGGCCCACCCGCCACGCGCTATCCATGCCCGAACTTCAGGCTGGATACGACTCCGTCTGGGACGGCCTGAGCAAACATTTCACCGGAGGACGCCCATGATCGACGACACGCACGACCCGGCGCGCGCCAGTTGGGTGCGTTCCGCCAACGGCCACGCAATGTTTCCCATTCAAAACCTTCCGTTCGGCGTCTTCAGCCCCGAAGGAGGCAGCGCGCGTGGCGGAATCGCCATTGGAGAAAAGATTTTCGATATTTCCGCCGCGTTGGAGGAAGGACTGTTCTCCGGCGCCGCGCTCGACGCGGCACAGGCGGGCAGCGGACGCACACTCAATCCGCTTCTGCAAGCCGGACCGGCCGCGCGCCGGGCGCTGCGCCTGGCCGTGAGCGATCTGCTGGACGCCAAGGGCGCCGAAGCGGCGAAACTTCAGAGTATCGAACACCGCCTGCTGCACGACTCCGCCCGTTGCGCCTTGCATCTGCCCGCGCGTGTCGGCGACTTCACGGATTTCTTCGCGGGCATTCATCACGCCCACACTGCGGGAACAATCAGCCGGCCGGACAATCCGCTGATGCCCAACTATAAATACGTGCCGGTCGCGTATCACAGCCGCGCGTCCTCCGTTGCCGTGTCCGGCGGCACGGTTCGCCGCCCGAACGGGCAGCGCAAACCGCCGGAACAGGACGCGCCGGATTTTGGACCGTGCCGCAACCTGGATTACGAACTCGAACTCGGCGTCTGGATTGGGCCGGGCAACGATCTGGGTTCGCCCATTCCGATCGCGGAGGCCGCGCGCCACGTCGCCGGGCTCTGCCTGCTGAACGATTGGTCCGCGCGCGATATCCAAAGCTGGGAGTCGCAGCCGCTTGGCCCGTTCCTGGCCAAGAGCCTGTCCACGTTCGTTTCGCCATGGATTGTCACAACCGAAGCGTTGGCGCCCTTCCGCATGGCGCAACCGCCGCGCCCCGATGGCGATCCGGCGCCGCTGCCGCATTTGAACGATCCCGCGGATCAGGCGAATGGCTGCTTCGGCATCGATTTTCAGGTGCTGATCCTGACGCCGAAGCTCCGCGCGGCCGGGGCGGCGCCGCATCTGCTGTCGCGTTCCAACGCCAGCATGCTCTATTGGACCGTGGCGCAGATGGTCGCGCACCACACGTCCAACGGGTGCAACCTGCAACCGGGCGACCTGTTTGGCAGCGGCACCGTCTCTGGCCTTGGCACTGGCGCGGCCGGCTGCCTGCTGGAAATGACCCGCGGCGGCCGGAACGCCGTCACGCTGAGCAACGGCGAAACCCGTACCTATCTCCAGGACGGCGATGAAATCGTCTTCCGCGGAATCGCCAGCCAGGCGGGCCGCGTGTCGATCGGCTTCGGCGAGTGCCGGGGCACGGTGACGGAAGCGTTGGCTCTGGGGTGAGGGTTTCGGGAGGTCCCGATGGGCGCCCCCCGGTGACACCGCGTCGCGATCGCGCGCATCATCCCAGTTGAAAAAACGGGAGACCAGCCATGATCGATCTGGTGGTGCGTAACGCGCGTCTGGCGCATGCCCCCGAGGCCGCGCCGGTCGATATCGGCGTCTCGGGCGGACGGATCGTCGCCATCGAGGCGAATTTGCAAGCCGAGGCGCCCAGTTACGAGGCGGATGGGCGTTTGACCTGCGCGGGGTTGGTGGAAACGCATATTCACCTGGAAAAATCCCGCATCGCGGATCGCTGCGCGCCGGCAACCGGGCGCGCGCCACGGGCAATGGAGCGCGTCTCCGCCGTCAAACACACTTTCACTGTGGAAGACGCCTATCGCCGCGCCGCCGCAACGCTGGAAGCCTGCATCAAGTTCGGGGCGACCCGGATGCGCCCGCATGTCGAACTGGACGGCGGTGTCGAACTCCGCACCTTCGAAGCCGTCTCCGCCCTGAAACGCGACTACCACTGGGCGATCGACATGGAGATTTGCGTCTTTCCGCAGGAGGGGCTGACCAATAATCCGCGCGCCGGCGAACTTCTTGTCGAGGCCTTGAAACGCGGCGCCCGAGTCATCGGCGCGGCGCCGAATTTCGACCCCGACCATGCCGGCCAAATTCACCGCGTCTTCGACCTCGCTCGCGAATTCGATGTCGATATCGACATGCACCTGGACTCCGGCAATTCGCCAGAGGACATGGATATCCATTTGGTGTGCGATCTGACAGAGAAATACAAACTTGGCGGACGGGTGGCGATCGGGCACGGGTGCAAATATTCGACGATGAAGGTAGACGGTTTTCATGCGCTGGCGAAACGGATTGCGGACGCGGGGGTCGCCGTTACCTCGCTACCCGCGACCGATCTGTTCATGCAGGGGCGCGACCAGACCGACAATGTCCGGCGTGGCGTGGTTGACGTGAACGCACTGGTTATGCACGGCGTGAATTGCGCGATTTCCACCAACAACGTCCTCAATCCCTTCACGCCTCTGGGCGATGGATCGCTGATCCGTATGGCCAACCTTCAAGCCAACGTCTGCCAGATTGGCAACACTGGGCAGTTGCGCGATTGCTTCGACATGTGCACGACGCGGCCGGCGCGGCTGATGAACCTGAAAGACTACGGCATCGCGATCGGCAATCCCGCGGATATCGTCGTCATCGACGCGCTGACCCCGGAACAGGCGGTGGCGGAAAACGCCGCGCCGCTGGTTGTGTTCAAACGCGGTATCCGCACCGTCGTCCGGCCGCGCGCCGAATTGCACCGTCCCTGATCCAAACATGAGGAAACACCCATGAAAATCTCCGGCTTCCAGGCCCTGACACTCGCCATTCCCGAGGACGATCCCTTGGCCAACATGCCGGAGGAAGTGGGCCGCACGCGTCCCGTCGTCGCGCTGAGACTGCGCACCGATTCCGGCATCGAGGGCATCGGCATCACCTTTTATGGCGGCAAGATAACCGGCAGTCTGCGCAAGGCCGTCGATGAACTGGCGGAACTGACGATCGGCATGGACCCGCTGCGGCCCGAGGCCATCGCCGCGAAATTGCGCGCGGGCACCGGCGATTCCTGCGGTCCCGGCGGAATTTTCACGCTGGCGGCGTCGGCGATCGACATCGCGTTGTGGGACATCAAGGGCAAAGCTCTTAATCAGCCGCTGTGGAAGCTGTTGGGCGGGCATCGCGATAAAGTGCCGACTTATGCCTCGGGTTCGCTGCGCCGCGGTCTGACCGACAATCAGGCGCAACGTGCCGCGCAAATCCTGGTCCAGAAGGGATTTCGCGAAATGAAAACCCAGATGGCGCTGCCCGGAAATCCGACACCTGCGGACGAAATTCGGCGGATACGCGTGGTGCGCGAGGCGATCGGGCCGGACATCAAGTTGATGTGCGACATCAATCAGCGCTGGCGTCCGGACCAGGCGATCGACATCGGCTCGCGCATTGAGGATGTCGGGCTGTTCTGGCTTGAAGATGTCACGACGGCCGACGATTACCAGGGGCTGGCGCGGGTGACGGCGGCACTGAAAACCCCGATCGCGGGGGGTGAGTATCTGTATGGGATCGCGCCGTTCGCGCAGATGATCCGGCATCACTCGGTCGATATTCCGATGATCGATATTTGCCGCGCGGGCGGGGTCACGCCGTGGATGAAAATCGCGGGCATGGCGGAGGCGTTCAATTTGCCGGTGGTCAGCCACGTGATGCCGGAAATTCTTTGTCATCTTATCGCGGCCTGCCCGAACGGGCTGACGGTCGAATACATGCCGTGGATGCTGGCCTTATACGAGGAAACGCCCGCCATCGAGGACGGCATGCTGGTGCTGCCATCCGGCCCAGGACTGGGGTTGAAGTTCGACGAGAAGGCGCTGGCGGCGTTTACGGTGGGGTAGGGCGCGCGGTTTCTTGTTGAAGCGGGATGGAGGGGATTGTTATCGATATCGATAGCAACCCCCTCCAATACGGAAGACGAGACCATGGCGACGGAACAAGTCCTGCTGCGCCTGCCGGAGGCATTGGTCATCCGGTTCAAACAGGCCGTTCCGGCGCGGAGCCGTAGCGATTATGTGCGCCGGTTGCTGGAACAGGCGCTTCCGGCGGCGGACCAGGACAACGATCCGCTGTATCTGGCGGCGCTCGCGATCGAGGAAAACGCGGCGCTTGGTGCGGAAATGGCGGAATGGGATTCGGTCATGATCGGGGACGGTCTGGCGGAGGAGCCTGTTTCCGAGCGGCCTGTGTAAGGGGTGGCCCCGCGGGAGGGTTCCGCGGCAGGCTCCATCTTGCGCGGGTCGATTTGGTGGGTCGATCTCGATCCCACCCGCGGCGCCGAAATCCAGACGGGACGGCCTGCGGTTGTGGTGACGGACGATGGTCTGAATCGCGTCCGGCGGACGGTGGTGGTGGTGCCGCTGTCCACCGGACCGGTGCCACGGCCGCCGATTGTCGTGGCGGTGCCCTCGGCGGGAGTGGGGTCGGTCGCGGTGTGCGATCGGTTGCGCGCGGTGGACCGGACGCGGTTAACGCGGCGGGAGGGGGTGTTGTCGCGGGAGGATTTGCTGGCGGTTGAGAACGGGGTGCGGGCGGTGTTGGTGCTTTGAGGGATGTTTGGGCGGTGGGTTGGATTGCGGTCGCATGTCGGTATGTATGTCTGAGTAGGGTGGGGAGCGGACGTTCGGAAGCCCGGTGACTGCAACGGGCACAGCGCAGATCGCTAGGTGCCTTTGTTGCAGGGTTCAAGGAATTTGCCGCAGAATTAGACTTCTGAAAGAATTAACCTAGCTCGTTGCGCAACTCCGCTGCATGATGATTGCATTATTTACGGGTATGTGTGGGTATCGACGGTCGGCCAGAGCTTGACTCGGTCGTCTTTGACAAGGAGAAGAAGTGCAATGGTTCTTATCGCGGTTGTCATGAGTGTGTTAAGTGCCGTCAGTGCGTTCGCTGCCGCAGTTTTTTGGTATCTCTCCGCACGGAACATATTGCCGGAGATGGTGGGCGACTGGGATGGATTCCCGTCTAACGACCCCTTCTTTGTAGCACTGCAGAGAGGCGTTACCCTAAACAAGTGGGCAGCAGGGTTTGCTGGCGTCTCCGCTGTTTGCACGGCCGCCGCGACAGCGGCTTCTATGGCGGTATCTCCGTAGGACGCTGAGCAATTCAGGATTGACACAAAATGTTCGGAAAATGGCAAGTTTTGAGACCCAAAACTTCGGCAGTGAACACACGAGCTTACGAGTTCCGGAAGTTAGTCTGGCTATGAAGTGTCAAATACTGCCACCGCGCAGGACCCACTTGCCGTCCTCAAAAGAGATATGGCACCGCCGCTCATCCTCTGACGGTAGATCGTCGAGCCACTTGATTGACACGCCATTGCTGAACTCGTTGGCGATACCGACGGTGAGAAGAGAAAACGAGAGACGCGAATAGTCTGCTTTTTCGACCAACACATATTGGACCTGCGCTAGCATAAGACTTGAATGCACGAATTTCGGCCAAAAAACTGCATTATCGGCATCGCCGCGCATTTGGAGAGATGGATAGATTACGCCCGCGACTTCTCCCGTGCGGGGTTTCCCGGGTTCAGTTGGCCTTGGCTGGTGATGCTCACACCAGAACTCAGTGATGGCAACGGACTGCTTATATCGATATTCAAAACCGGGAATGATGTCCTGCGTGAACGCCAGAGCAATTTTTTTGCGCAGACGTTTATTACGTTGCGTTTCGTTCGGGATAGGCTCGGTGAGAGCCAGACGCGCGCTGTTTGGCGTCGCTCCCAACCGGACAAGGGCGTCGGCATGATAACCAAGGTTGTGCATCCACAACGGCTCCATCACATGCCATTTCGAGAATGCGATACAGCTACCTTCGTGAGGTTTCAACTCATAGAAAACTCCGGGGGCACCGGCACTGCCATAGAAAACCGATTGTCCCGACCGATTTAATCGCCCAAGCTTGCTTACCTTATCAGGGGGCGGGTAGGATAGGTCAGCGATTAAATCAGGTCTGCGATCCCACGCGACGCCGCGATATATAATATTTCCGGCGTTGATATTTTTCACAGCGCGTATCATTCCCCCTAGCTGCGACCGCAGGAGGTTTTTCAGGGCTTCTATTGTCAATCGCTTTTGCTGCGTATCGGTAAACAGAGGTGGTGTCATGATGCAACGCGACCTTAGAGCAGGCGTAATTCACCGCAATGATACTAGACTCCTAGTCTACTCTTGATAACACATTTTATCAAGAGTAAGATCAGCTCATGTCGCCACCCGGATACACCGACCAGCTTCCCATCGCAATCGCCAACCGGCTGCTGACCGCCGGCGAGTTTCATCGGCTGGCCGATGTGCCGCCCGAGGTCGAGTGGTTCGCCAATCTCAGCAACCCGAGCACCCGGCGCGCGTACGAGAATGCGATCCGCG
>JAYWAX010000318.1:0-14739 GCA_043782125.1 Acetobacteraceae bacterium
GTCCATTAACCAGCATTCTCACTTGTTTTTATTCAATTTTTTAGTGGACTTTTTATAGCATCATACACTAAGCTAGTCCATATAAATCTGAAATCAAAAAATATCCTTGACGATAAGCATAAAAATTCACATAATGCCGAGCATGAACAAGCTCCTACCCGCCAAACGTGCCCAAATCCTCTCCATGCTCTGCGAGGGATCGTCCATGAACGCCTTGGCGCAGGTGGCGGATGTGTCGCCCAACACCGTGGCGAAGCTGTTGGAGGAAGCAGGGAGGGCGTGCGAGGCGTTCCACGACCGCGAGGTTCGGGGCGTAAAGGCCAAGCGGGTCCAGTGCGATGAAATCTGGTCCTTCTGCTACGCCAAGAAAAAGAACGTGGAAGGCGCCAGGGCGGCTCCCGAGGGCGCGGGCGACCTGTGGACCTGGACCGCGCTGGATGCCGACAGCAAGCTCATCATCTCCTATGACTGCGGCGACCGGGACGCCGAGATCGCCAACGCCTTCATGGCGGACGTGGCCTCACGGCTCGCCACCCGCGTCCAACTGACCACGGACGGCCATGCGCCCTACCTCCAAGCGGTTGAGGGCGCGTTTGGCGCGGATATCGACTACGCCATGCTCATCAAGCACTACGGCGAGCCGGTCGGCGCCATCGGGCGCTACAGCCCCGGCGATTGCACCGGGATCGAACTGCGCCGCATCGAGGGTCGCCCCGATCGCAAGCACGTTTCAACGTCCTACGTGGAGCGACAGAACCTCAACCTGCGGATGGGGATGCGCCGGTTCACGCGGCTGACCAACGGGTTCAGCAAGAAGGTCGAGCCGCACTACTGGATGGTGAGCCTCTACACCGTGTTCCACAACTTCGTGCGGATGCATAAAACGCTGCGTTGCACCCCCGCCGTGGCGGCCGGCCTGTCCAAGACGCTCTGGAGCATGGACGATCTAGTGGCGATGATCGACGCCGCAGCGGAGGCGCCCAAGCGGCCCCGCGTCTACAAAGTGAGAAATTCAAACTGAGGCACTACCCTCTGCCGGCATCCATTGGAGTTACCCGCGCCGCCATGTCAAACGACCCGACCCCCGGCATTCTCGCCGCCGCCCGCCGTTTGGTGCCCGCTGCCCGTGCTGCGTGCGTCGAGGCGGAACAGTTGCGCCAGACCCCGCCCGCGCTCGCCGCCGAAATCGGCAAGGCCGGCATTTATCAGATGTATCTCCCCCGTTCGATGGGCGGGCCGGAGACGCCGCCTTTGACGGCCTTTCAGGTGGTGGAGGCGCTGTCGATCGCCGACGGATCGATCGGCTGGTGCGCCATGATCGCCACGGCGCTGTCGATGAATGTCGCGCGTTTGCCAGTGGCGGTGGGGCGCGAGCTGGCGGGGACCCCGGCCGATTACCGAGGCTCCGGGTCCGCCCGGTCCGGCGGCACGGCGCACGCGGTGCCCGATGGTTACCGCGTGAACGGGCGGTGGAATTTCGCCAGCGGGATCCAGAACGCCCGCTGGCTTTATGCCACCGCGACGATGGTGGCGGATGGAACCGCGCTGAAAACCGCCTCCGGCGGTCCGCTGTTACGCGCCTTCTGGGTGCCGCGCGACCAGGTCGCGATTGTCGATACCTGGTCGGTCATGGGGATGCGCGGCACCGGAAGTCAGGATTTTACCGTGGACAACATATTCGTACCGGACCATCGCAGTTGCCTGTCCAGCGATCTGCCGCGCGAAACCGGGCCGCTGTACCATCCCCGGGCGTGGTATGTGCATCTTTGGACGCCCTCGGCCGCCAATGCGTTGGGGATCGCGCAAGGGGCGATCGATACGCTGGCGGAGATCGCGGAAACCGAGGCGTCCACATTATCCGCCAGCCTGTTGCGCGACCGTCCGGCGGTGCAGGCGCGCATCGGCGAGGCCGAGGGGATCGTCGGTGCCGCCCGCGCGTTCGTGTTCGACGCGGTGGGACGGCTGTGGGACACGCTGGTCGCGGGGGACGATCCCTCGGACCGGCAAATTTCCCAGGCGCGGCTGGCGCTGGTGCATGCGATGCATGAATCCGTGCGGGCCGTGGACAAGGTGTTTCACGCGGCGGGAACCAACGCGATTTACACCAGCCTGCCGCTGGAACGGGCGTTTCGCGACATTCACGTCGCCGTTCAACATGGCGCCGCCCTGCCGGTTTATTTCGAAGCCGCAGGAAAAACCCGGCTGGGCTTGCGGCCCTCCGAACCCGGCTGGTGAGGCGGTTTACCGGGGCGAACGGCGCACCAGGATTGGCCTCGCGATCCGGCCCGCTGCCGTTCGCCGCCCGCGCCGCCCGCCGTTTGGTGCGCGCCGCCAGCGCCGCCTGACGCCGCCACGATGTCGCGCACTGTCAGCACCTGGGCTTACGCCGCCGTCTGGATCGGCGTGCTGGCCGACCAGTTCTTCGGCCTGTCGTTGGCGGGCATCGCCGCGGGCCAGGCGATGTTGCTGTACCTCCTGCTGGAACTGCCCCGCCAACGGCGATTCGCGACAATCCTGTTTCTGGGACTGACCGCGATCGGCCTCGCCGGAGTCGCGCGCGCCCAGGACCCCTTGACCCTGTATGTCATGGGCTGGCGGCGCGGGGCGGTTTACGGCGCATTCTACCTCGCGCTGAGTTCGCTGCGCGACGCCGCCGAGACCAGTCCGCTGGTGCGCCGCTGCGGCCATCATCTGGCGGCGCAACCGGCGGGCCGGCGGTATCTCGCGCTTACCGGCGGCGGGCATTTGTTCGGGATTATCCTGTCGTATGGCGCGATCGATCTTCTGGGCGCCATGGTCGCGGGCGCCAACACGGAAGGCGGGGCGGCAGCGCGCGCCGGCCGGCTGCGCCGCATGATCCTGGCGATCCAGCGCGGCTTCTGCGTGATGAACTGCTGGAGCCCGCTGAACCTGATGACCGCCGTGGTCTCGACCGCCATCCCCTCGGCGCCGATGCGCGCCTTGATGCCCGTGGCGTTCCTGGCCGCGCTGGCCATGACCGCGATCGGCTGGCTGGAAGACCGGCTGCGCGGCGGGCAAGCCGCCACCACCGCGCCCGGGCCGTCCCGCGACACCTGGACCGTTCATCTGGGCGTTGCCGGCCTCGTCGGTCTGGTCTTGGTTCTGTCCGAACTGGCCAGCCTGTTTCTGGGCGTGACCCTGGTCGCCGCGGTGACATTGGCGGTGCCGCTCGTCGCGCTGGTCTGGGGGGTGGCCCAGCAGGGATGGACTCCTGGCGGTGGGGAGGTGCGGTCAGTCCTGGCGGCCAGAGGTGCCCGATTCCTGCACCGGCTGCCCGATTTCCGGGGGGAGGCGGCGACCCTCGCCTGTTCCGGCTTCATGGGAGTCGCCGCCGCCGGTCTGATCCCGGGCGAGGCAGTCGCGGCGCTGCTGGCGCATGTCCCGCCGGGCGCGGTGCCCCTGCTGGTTCCGGTGCTGCTGATCCTGACCGGACAGGCGGGCCTGAACCCGGTGGCGGTGGTGGCGCTTCTGGGCGCGGCGCTGCCGGACCCTGCCGGGCTGGGGATCTCGCCGGCCGTGTTGGCGCTGTCCTGCATGTTGGGCTGGGGCGTGGGGGTCAGCCTGACGCCGATGTCCGCCTCGGCGATGATCGCGGCGCGGTGGGCCGGTGTGTCGCCGTGGATCGCGGGCTCGGTCTGGAACATCTGGTTCGGCGCCGGCTGCCTGGTTTTAACCTGGGGGATTCTCCTCCTCGCCGCGTTTTTCGGTCTGTGATTCACCCCTTGTTAACCTGGGCCTGGGATGATCGGCGCCATGTAAACGAGGCTTTCGCATGCTGGTCCCCTTCCGCTTCATTCGCGATCTGTCCATTGGCTGGAAGCTCGGGGTCTCGATCCTGGGTGCGCTGGCGCTGTTGACCGGCGTTTCCTGGTTCGCGCTGGACCGCATGGCGGCGATCGGGGCGTTGCAGGATGACGTCGCGGCGCAGGCAGCGGTTGAACGCCAGGTGCGCGACAGCCTGCCCGCGGCCGGCGAATTGCGGGTCGCGAGCGCGGCCTTGCAAACGCAGCAAACCGTCAATCAGGTCAAAGCGGTGCGGGAACGGGCGGAACAGCAGCACGGCCTGGCCAAGGCCGCGTTGGCGAAGGCGCGGGAAATGACCGGGGACGCGGCAGATCGCGCCCGGCTGGACACGGCGATCGCCAGCCTCGACGCGGTCTGGGCTGTCGTGAAGCGGCAGGCCGATCTGCGGCGCGACATGGTGATCGGACGCCAGAAGAACCTGTTCCAGGCCCGCCCGACGTTTGAATCCGCTCTGACCACCTTGATCCAAGAGGTGACGGCGGGCGAAGCGACGCGGGGCGGCGTCGAATCGGTGCGCGAAGGCGGCGCCGTCGCGACCGCCGCGGCCAATGGTGCGGGCACCAAGGAAATCGCCGAATACCGCCTCGCCATGAACCGGGTCCTGTCCGGTGCGGTCATGTTCATGGCGACGGCCAATGGCGCGGCGGCGAACGAGGTGCGGGAAGCCTCGGCTTTGGCCGCGACGACCATGGCGGCGCTGCTCGCGGGGGAGACACCGGACGCGGTCAAGGCGGACGCCCGGACCGTGGACACGCTTGGCCGCGGGATCGCGCTGTCGGCGCTGGAGCTGCTGGAACAGACCAAACGCCTGGAGACGATGCGGACCGAAGACATGGAGCAGGCGAGCCAGGCCCTGCGCGAGGCGGCGGGCCAGGCGGTCGCGGCCTTCGCGGCGCGGGTGAACGCGGCCTCTGAACGGTCGGCCGAAGGGCGGGCCGCGGCGACCTGGACCCTGACATTGTTCATTGGCGTCGCGGCGATCCTGATGGTTGTCATGGGCGCTTTCATCGCCCGTCTGATCGCGGCCCCGATCGGGCGATTGACCCGCGAGGTCCGGCGCATTGCCGATGGCGATACCGCCACCCCCGTACTGGGCGTGGAACGGCGCGACGAGGCCGGGCTGATGGCGGAGGCGGTGGAGCGTCTGCGCGGTGCCATGCGCCAGGCCTTCTTGCAGGCGCGGATGATCGAGGAAATCCCGATCGGCGTGATGACCGCCGAAGCCGAAGCGCCGAACCGCATCCGCTATATGAACACCGCCGCGCGCCGCCTGATGGAAACGATCGGACCCCATTTGCCCGTCCCGGTGGAGCAGTTGGAAGGGCAGGGGTTCGATATTTTCGAACGCGCCTCCGGTCAGTCTCTGGGCATCGCCGATCCCGCCACGCAGCCCAGACGCGTCCGCCTTCAACTGGGCCAGGAGACGCTGGAGTTGCAGTTGACGGCTTTGCACGACCGGCACGGCGCTTATGCCGGTCCGATGGCGATCTGGCGGCCGCTGACGGATCAGACACGGCTCGCCACGCGCTTCGAACAGAGCATTGGCGCCATCGCGCGCACGGTGGGCGAGTCCGCCGCAGGCATGCGCGATGCCGCGCGGATCATGACGGATGCGGCGGGCGACGCGAGTCTGCGCACGCGCGCGGTGACGGTGGCGTCGGAACAAGCGGCGGGCCATGTCGCCACGGCGGCGGCAGGCGCCGAGGAACTGGCGGTCTCCGTCAACGAAATTGGCCGCCAGGTCGCCGAGTCCAGCCGGATCGCAGCCCGCGCGGTGACAGAGGCGCAGGCGACCGACCGCTCTGTCGGCGGGTTGAGCGAGGCCGCAGCAAAGATCGGCGAGGTTGTCGAATTGATCGGCGACATCGCCGCGCGCACCAATCTGCTGGCCCTGAACGCAACCATCGAGGCGGCGCGGGCGGGCGAAGCGGGCAAGGGTTTCGCCGTCGTCGCCAGCGAGGTGAAGAACCTCGCGACCCAGACGGCCAAAGCGACGGAGGGGATTTCGGCGCAGATTGCAGCCATGCGCGGCGCGACGGGCCAGGCGGCGGAAGCGCTGCGCTCGATTGGCGGGACGATCCAGCGGATGAACGATATCGCTTTGGCCATCGCCGGGGCGGTGGAGGAGCAGGGCGCGGCGACTCAGGAAATCGCACGCGCCGTGCAGCAGGCGGCGATGGGCACGACGGAGGTGAATGGCAACATTGCGGTGGTAAACGACGCCGTCGCCGGCACCGGACAGCGCGCGGGCGCCGTGCTGGTGGCGGCGACCGAACTGACCGGGCAGGCGGAGGCCTTAAAGAACGAAGTCACCGGGTTCCTGGCCGATATGCGCCAGGCGGTGTGACGATTATTTGTCCAGCCAAATATCTTCGAACCGGTAGCCATTGTAAGACGAATTCACCATCGGCGAGAAACCCTTCACGTAAGGCTGCCAGCAGGTGCCGCCGCGCATGTGCAGAATAATCGGGCGGGCCACGTCGTCCTGCAACTGGCGATCGATGTCCCAGACCATCGCCTTGCGCTTTTCCAGATCGACCTCGACCGATTGCAGGTCGAATTTCTTCTGTAGGTCCCGGTTGCAATAATCGGAATAGTTGCGTTCGGACCCGCAGGCGAAATTCTCGTAAAACGCCTGATCCGGATCGTCGAGCGCGTTGCCCGTCAGATTCAGGCCAACCGCGTAATCCTTACGCGCCACTTTGGCGAACCACAGGCTGGTATCGACCGGGTCCAGTTCGCCATCGATATAGATTTCCTTCAGATGGTCGATCAGGATCACCGCCGGGTCGCGATAGGCCGGGATGTTGCGCGTCGAGACCTTCACCGCCAGGCGATGGTTTGGCCCATACCCCAGTTTCTCCATGATCGCGCGCGCGGCGGCGCGGTTTTTGGCGATGTCGGGGTCAAAGCCCAGCATGGTCTTTTGCATTTCGGCGGGCATGCCCCAGATGCCGTTGGGGGCGGGCATCAGGGCGCCGCCAGGATCGGCCAGGCCTTCGAACAGAATGTCGATGAAGGCCTTGCGGTCGATCGTCAGCGCCATCGCGCGGCGGATATCGGCGTTGTCGAAGGGCGCCTTGTCGCGGTTGACAATCAGATTCTCGTTCACGTTCATCGGGCCGAAATGGCAGACGGCGTTGGGCGCCTCCTTGCGGATATCGCGGAGAATTGGCGGCGTGACCTCGGTCGGGAAGGTCATGTCCAGGCGGCCCGCGATGAAGGCCAGCATTGCCGTCGCGCGATTGGTCACGATCGGCAGTTCGATGGCATCGAGGTAGGGCAGGCCCGGTTTCCAGTAATTTGGGTTCTTCACCAGGCGGATGATTTCGTTCTGCTTGAACTCGGCCAGTTTGAACGGGCCGGTGCCGATCGGTGCGGTGCGCATTTTCGCCGCGTTGACGTGGCACGGATACATCGCCGAATACCCGGAGGCCAGCATCGACAGCACCGAAGGTTGCGGCCGGGTCAGCCGCAGAGTCACCTGATGTTCGTTGTCCGCGGTGACCTCGGCGACATTGTTGTACCAAAGTTTGCGCGGGTTTTTCCGGAATTTATCGGTGCCGGTTTCCTGGATCAGCGCGAAGGTGCATTTCACATCCGCCGCCGTGAACGGCTTGCCGTCGTGCCAGGTCACGCCCTGGCGCAGTTTGAAGGTCAGGCGAAGGTGATCGTCGCTCCAGGCCCAGGACGTCGCGAGTTCGGGGACGATGGTGGATTCGGTGTTGATGGGCTGGTGTTGATCGAACACAACCAGATTATTGTAGAGCGCCATAAACGGAATGTTCGTCGAATACGTCGCTTCCTCATGCAACGACGCCGACGCTGGGCTGTCGCGCTGATACACGCGGAACGTGCCGCCGGACTTCGGCGTCTGGGCTGAAGCGGCGGTTGCGGAAATGACAAGCAGCAAAGCGGCGAAAAAACGAAACATGGCGATCTCCGGGCACGAAGCGGCGCAGCGATAGACCCCTGGTGCCGCCGGTTCAATGGTCGATCCAGATATCCTCGAAGCGGTAGCCGTTGGCGGAGCTGTTGACCATCGGCGTGAAGCCATGGACGGCGGGATGCCAGCAGGTGCCGGTAATCTGGTGCAGGATGACCGGACGCGCGACGTCTTCCTGTAACCGGCGGTCGATGTCCCAGACCATGCGCTTGCGCTTTTCCAGGTCGATTTCGGCCGACTGGAGATCGAACGATTTTTGCAGCTCCGGGTTGCAGTATTGCGAATAGTTGCGTTCGGACCCGCAGGCGAAATTCTCATAAAGCGCCTGATCGGGATCGTCGATTGCGTTCGATGTCGTGTTCATCCCGATTGCGTAATCTTTGCGCGCAAGCCGGGTGAACCACAGGCTGGTATCGACCGGGTCCAGTTCGCCGTCGATATAGATTTCCTTCAGGTGATCGATCAGGATCACGGCGGCATCGCGATAAATCGGCAGGTTCCGGGTCGAAACTTTCACGCTCAGCCGGTTGCGCGGGCCGAAGCCGGCGGCTTCCATCAAGGCGCGGCCCTCGCCCCGGTTCTTCGCGATATCCGGGTTGTAGCCGAACATGGTTGCGATCGTTTCTGGCGGCATGCCCCAGATCCCCGCGGGTTGCGGCAGCATCGTGCCGCCGATATCGCCCAGACCCTCGAACATGATGGTGGCAAAGGCCTTGCGATCGATCGTCAGCGCCATCGCGCGCCGGACATTGGGATTGTCGAAGGGCGGGCGCTCCCGGTTCACGATCAGGTTCTGCGTCGAATTCATTGGCCCGAACGCGCAGACCGCCTTGGCCGCGTCGCGCTTGATCTCGCGTGCCATGGGGCCGGTGATGTCGAAGGGAAACGTCATATCGACCTTGCCAGAGGAAAACGCCAGCATCGCCGTGGCCCGATTGCCGATCACTGGCATTTCGATCGCATCGAGATACGGACGCCCAGGTTTCCAATAGTTCGAATTTTTTTCGAGGCGAATCACTTCGTTCATCTGGAACGTGGCGAGCTTAAAGGGACCGGTGCCGATTGGCGCGACTCGCATTTTCGCCGCACTGACATGGCACGGATAAACCGCCGAATACCCCGCCGCGAGCATCGACAAAATCGACGGCTGCGGCCGCTTCAGTTGCAGAACTGCTTCCTGTGGGTTAACCGCCTCGACGCGTTCGACGTTTGCAAACCATGATTTTCGTGGATTTTTGCGAAGCTTGTCGGTGCCGGTGCCCATTAGCAGATCGAAGGTGCATTTAACGTCGGCGGCGGTAAAGGGTTTGCCATCGTGCCAGGTCACGCCCTCGCGTAATTTGAAACTCAGGCGCGTGTGGTCGACATTCCATGACCAGAATGTGGCGAGTTCCGGGACCAAACTGGATTCAGAGTTAACCGGCTCGTTCTGGTCGAACATCACAAGATTGTTGAAAATTCCCATGAACGGAACGGTCGCGGTCCGCGATGCCTCCTCCAGCGGAGACGCCGTGCCGGGACTGTCGCGCAAATACAGCTTCAGCGTTCCGCCGGGCACGGGAGCCTGAGCCCGCACGGCGCCCGCGAACAGCAGAGCCGTGAGCATCGCGATTGCAAACTTCATTGGTCGAGCCACATATCTTCGAAACGATATCCATTATGGACAGTATTTGCCATGGGGACATAACCTCGCACATTTTTTTGCCAACAGGTGCCACCGCGCATGTGCAAAATCACCGGCCTTGCCACCTCATTCTGCAAACGCCGATCGATCTCCCACACCTGGGCCTGGCGCTTCGCGAAGTCGGTTTCGACGGATTGACGATCGAACAAAGCCTCCATCTCCGCGCTGCAATAGCCGGAATAATTGCGATCCGATTTGCAACCGAAATTTTCGTAGAAGGCCTGGTCGGGATCGTCGAGCGCGTTTCCCGTCAGGTTCAACCCGATCGCGTAATCCTTCCGGTACAGCTTGGGATACCAGATCGAGGTATCGACCGGGTCAAGCTCGCCGTCGATATACGCCTCTTTCAAATGGTCGATCAGAATCACGGCGGGATCGCGGAAATACGGCAGGTTGCGGATAGAAACTTTCACCGGAAGGCGATGGTTCGGCCCGTAGCCAAGATTTTCCATGATGGCGCGGGCCTTCGCGCGATTGGCCGAAACATCGCCGTCGTAACCCAGCATTGTCGTTTGCATCGCCGCGGGCATGCCCCAGACCCCGGCCGGGGCGGGCAGCAAGGACCCGCCAATATCCGCCTGGCCCTCGAATAAAATGTCGATGAAAGCCTTGCGGTCGATTGTCAGCGCCATCGCGCGGCGAATGTCGATGTTGTCGAAAGGCGGCTTGTCGGCGTTGACAATAAGATTGTAGTTCACATTCATCGTGCCGAAATGGCAGACAGCACCGGGAACATGGGCCAGGATGTCGCGGCGCAGCGGGACCGTGACCTCCCACGGGAATGTCATATCGACCTTGCCCGCCTCAAACGCCAGAACCGCGGTGGACCGTTGCGCGATAATCGGCATGTCGATGCCGTCGAGATACGGCAGGCCCGGTTTCCAATAGCGGGGATTTTTGACAAAACGGAGGATTTCGTTCTGCCTGAACTCCGCCACCATGAACGGACCGGTGCCGATCGGTTTGCTTCGCATTTGCAACTGCGCCACATGGCAGGGATACATCGGCGTGAAGCCGGAGGCGAGCATCGCCAGCATCGAGGGCTGGCGCCGTGTCAGATGGATCGTCGCCTCCGACGGCCCGTTCACGGTGACATCGGCGACGTTTTGGTACCACGGTTTGCGCGGATTTTTCCGGAATTTATCGGCGGATTTTTCCAGCAGAAGATCGAAGGTGCATTTTACATCCGCCGAGGTGAACTTCTTGCCGTCGTGCCAAACGACACCGTCGCGAAGCCGGAAGGTCAGATCGCGGCCCTCATTGCTCCACGACCAGGAGGTCGCGAGTTCCGGACGGATGGTTTCGTCGCTGGTGCGCGGGATCGTCTGGTCGTTGAGGATCAGATTGTTGAACACCCCCATGAAGGGCGTCGTGGTGGAATAGGTCGCTTCCTCGTGGATCGAGGCCGAGGCGGGATTGTCGCGCTGGTATATGCGCAATATGCCGCCGCTTTTCGGGGTTTGCGCGAGCGCACCGGAGGCGGCGAGAAGGAAAGTCAAAAGCGCCACGGCGAGACGCCGGTGCCAGCGGTCAGGCGCGCCGGCAGGTCGTTTACCCATATCCGCCGCCCCCCGGTGTTTCGATCGCGAAGACATCGCCTGGTTTCATTTCAGCTTTATCGGTACCGGTCAGGATTTCGATCTGTCCGTCCGCGCGTTCGACCCATTGCCGTCCTGGCGCGCCATCTTCGCCGCCAGCCAGGCCGAAGGGCGCGACCTCGCGGCGCGACGATACGATAATCGCCGTCATGGGCTCCAGGAATCGCACGCGGCGGATGGCGCCATCGCCGCCGCGCCATTTTCCGCCGCCGCCCGAGCCCCGTCTGATAGCAAAACGTTCCAGGCGCACGGGGTAGCGTAATTCGAAAATTTCGGGGTCGGTCATGCGGGTATTGGTCATGTGCGTTTGCACGGCGGCGGTGCCGTCGAAGCCGGGTCCGGCGCCGGTGCCGCCGCAGATCGTTTCATAATATTGCCGGGTCGCGTCGCCGAACAGAAAGTTGTTCATTGTGGCCTGGGAACAGGCGATGGAGCCCAGAGCGCCGAAGATGGCGTTGCAGGTGGCCTGCGAGACTTCGGTGTTGCCCGCCACAACAGCGGCGCCTGGGCGGGGCGACAGAAACGTCCCGTCGGGAACGATCAATTTCAGTGGCTTGAGACAGCCATCGTTCAACGGGATATCGTCGCCCACCAGACATCTGAACACGTACAAAACGACAGCCTGAGTTACGGCTGGCGGGGAGTTGAAATTCCCCGAATCCTGTTCGCCCGTGCCGGTGAAATCGACGATGGCGGAGCGGGCCGCATGATCCACCTGGATTGAAACACACAGCGGTTTGCCATTATCCATGCGATATTCAAACGAACCGTTACCGATCCGGTCGATGACGCGGCGGACGGATTCCTCGGCATTATCCATGACATGGCGCATATAGGCGGCGACGGTGGTCCAGCCGTATTGGGCGACGACTTTTCGCAGTTCTTGTAGGCCTTTTTCGTTGGCGGCGACCTGTGCCTTGATATCCGCGACGTTCACATCGGGGCTGCGCGCGGGGTATTTCGCGCTCGCCAGCAATGCGCGAAATGGTGCTTCGCGGAATGTACCGCCGTCAACCAGCAGGAAATCGTTGATGACGACGCCTTCTTCCTCCAGCGTCCGGGATAAAGGCGGAGTCGAACCCGGGGTAATGCCGCCGATATCCGCGTGATGCCCGCGGCTGCCGACAAAGAACAGGATATCCTGGCCGGCGGTGTCGAAGACGGGGGTGATGACGGTGACATCGGGCAGATGCGTGCCGCCATTGAAGGGATTGTTGAGCGCGACGACATCGCCCGGCTTCAACGTCGCGCCGCGATCGCGCATGACGGTGCGGACGCTTTCCCCCATCGCGCCGAGATGCACGGGCACATGCGGGGCATTCGCGACGAGGCGGCCCGCTGAGTCGAAAATCGCGCAGGAGAAGTCCAGGCGCTCCTTGATATTCACCGAAAGGGAGGTGTTTTGCAGAACGGCGCCGGTTTGTTCCGCGACACTCATGAACAGGTTGTTGAACAATTCCAGCAGCACCGGATCGGGCCGGGCGCCGGCGGCGGTTTCGCGGTTGGGCGCGGCTTCGGTCCGGCGCAGGATCATATGGTCGAGCGCGGTGACCGAGGCTGTCCAGCCGGGTTCGACCATGGTGGTCGCGTTGGCTTCGCGGATCAGCGCCGGTCCGCGGATCGTATCGCCCGCGCGCAATTCGGTCCGTTCGAAGACGGGCGCGCTGTGCGTCTGTCCCAGGGTGAACAGGGCGATGCGGTCGATGGGTTCGGGCGCGCCGGACACGCGGGCGGGGAGGGTGGTTTCGTGAACGCGGTCGCCGCGCGCGGTGGCCTCGACGGAGATTTGTTCGGCGATCAGCGGCCGTTCGGGCGTGGCGAATCCGAAGCGGGCGCGGTGGGATTCGGTGAAGTCGCCGATAATGGTCGGCAGATCGCGCAGCGGGACGGGCAACGCCGCTTCGGTGCCCGCGTAACGCAGATGCAAGGTCGCGGTATGTTCGATCGCGGCGGGTTCGGCGCCCTGTTCCAGCAGTGCGGCGCAGGCGCGATCCGCGAGACGCGCGGCCAGTTCGTTCAATTCGGGAACGATATCCGCGCCGAGGGTTTTTTCCACCGCCTGTTCGCGCATCGCGGATTGGTCGGCGAGTCCCATGCCGTAGGCGGATAATACGCCTGCGTAAGGGTGGATGAAGACGGTTTCCATGCCCAGTGCGTCGGCGACCATGCAGGCGTGTTGACCGCCGGCGCCGCCGAAGCATTGCAGCGCGAAACGGGTGACATCGTGGCCTTTTTGCACAGACACCTGCTTGATCGCATTTGCCATGTTGGCGACGGCGATTTGCAGGAATCCCTCGGCCACCGATTGTGCCGGCCGCGCCTGTCCGGTGGCACGCGATATTTCTTCGGCGAGCACTGCGAATTTCTTTTCGACAATCGCCGCATCGAGTTTTTCGTCGCCGTTGGGTCCGAAGATGGCCGGAAAATGATCGGGCTGGATTTTGCCCACGCAAACATTTGCGTCGGTGACGGTCAGCTTGCCGCCGCGGCGGTAACAGGCGGGACCGGGGTCGGCGCCCGCGGAATCAGGCCCGACCCGCATCCGCGCGCCGTCGAAATGCAGGATGGAGCCGCCGCCGGCTGCGACGGTGTTGATGGCCATCATCGGCGCGCGCATGCGGACCCCGGCGATGGCGGTTTCGAACGCGCGTTCGAACGCACCGGCGTAAAGCGCGACATCTGTGGAGGTGCCGCCCATGTCGAAGCCGATGATACGATCCAGGCCCGCCATTTCCGCCGTGCGCGCCGCGCCGACGATGCCGCCCGCCGGTCCCGACAGGATCGCGTCCTTGCCCTGGAATCCGCCGGCCTCGGCCAGACCGCCGCTGGATTGCATGAAGTAAAGCCGGGTGCCCTGAAGTTCCGCCGCGACCTGGTCGACGTAACGGCGCAGAATGGGGGACAAATAGGCATCCACGACGGTGGTGTCGCCGCGTGGGATCAGGCGCAGCAACGGGCTGACGGCGTGGCTGGCGGAGACCTGGGTCATCCCGGCTTCGCGCGCCAGTTCGGCCAGGCGCTGTTCGTGCGCCGGGTATTTCCAGGCGTGCATCGACACGATGGCGCAGGCGCGGATGCCGTCGGCGACGGCTGTGGCGAAGCTTGCGCGCGCCGCAGCTTCGTCCAGCGGTTCGATTTCAGCGCCGGTCACATCGACGCGGCCGCCAATTTCCTCGACGCGTTCGTACAACATGCCCGGGAGAGCAATTGCCAGATCGAACAAACGCGGGCGGGCCTGGTTGCCAATGCGCAACGCATCGGCGAAGCCGCGATTGACGATCAGCAGAACGCGGTCGCCCTTGCGCTCTAACAGTGCGTTGGTCGCGACGGTCGTGCCCATTTTCACTGCGCCGATCAGTCTGGGCGGGATCGGCTGATCCGGCGCCACGCCCAAAACGGCGCGAATGCCCGCGATGGCGGCGTCGCGGTAGCGGCCGGGGTTTTCCGAGAGTAATTTGTGGGTAGACAAAGCCCCGCCGGGCGCGCGCGCGACAATGTCGGTGAATGTGCCGCCACGGTCGATCCAGAATTGCCAGAGATCCTGTTCCATCCCGCGTGCCTGGTCATTCCGCGCCCGTTCGTCAAGGCGCCGGGGCTCCGCCCCAGACCCCGCGAGGGCTTTGCCCCTCGACCCCACCAAGGCTGGGCCTTGGATGCCATTTTTTGGTGGCGATCCAGGAGAGGGC
>JAYWAX010000319.1:0-14729 GCA_043782125.1 Acetobacteraceae bacterium
GATCGACCGCGCGGTTGATCCCGATCGCCAGCACATCGTCGTCCTTGTCCAACGACCCGTACAGCGCGCCCATCCGTACGTAAGGCCCGAACCGGCCGATGCCGACCTGGATTGGCTCTTGCGTTTCCGGATGGATCCCGACGGTTTTCGGCAGCGACAGCAGCCCGACCGCTTGGTCCAAGGTCAGAAGATCGCCCTCGATGCCCCGAGGCAACGTCGTTCGCCGGGGCTTGATCTTCTTGTCTTCCCCGGCCTCGCCCTGCTGCACGTAAAGCCCGAAAGGACCGCGCCGGACAGTGATTTCCTCGCCCGACTCCGGGTCCTGACCCAATGTGCGCTGGCCGTCCTTCAACGTGTCGCCGCCGTCGGCGCCGCCTTCGACGGCGAGGTTGCGGGTGTATTTGCATTCCGGATAGTTGGAACAGCCGATAAAGCTACCCAGGCGCCCGAGTTTCAGGCCCAGGCGGCCATTGCCGCAGGCGGTGCATTTGCGGGGATCGCCCCCATCGGCGGGAATTGGGAAAAAATGGACCCCCAGATCCTGGTCCAGCGCGTTGATGACGTCGCTGATTTTCAAGTCCTTGGTCTGATCCACGGCATGGGAGAACCCATCCCAGAACGATCGCATCACCGACCGCCAGTTCAGATTCCCGGCAGATACCTCGTCGAGCTTTTCCTCCAGCGACGCGGTGAACCCGGTGTCCACGTATTGCTCGAAAAACGAGACCAGGAACGCCGTCACCAGACGGCCGCGGTCCTCGGGAATGAAGCGCCGCTTGTCCAGGCGGACGTATTTGCGGTCCTGCAGCACCGACAGAATGGAGGCATAGGTGGACGGGCGGCCGATGCCGAGTTCCTCCATCTTCTTCACCAGGCTCGCTTCCGAATAGCGCGGCGGCGGCTGGGTGAAATGCTGGTTGGCATCCAGCTTCTGGCGTTTCAGCGGGTCCTCCGCCGACATCGGCGGCAGCATGCGGTTGTCGTCGTCCTCGGCCTGGTCGTCGGTGTCTTCGCGGTAAAGTTTCAGGAACCCGTCGAAGGCGACAATCGACCCGTTGGCGCGCAGCGTCTGGCCCTTGCCATCGACAACATCGACCGCGACCTGGTCCAGCTCGGCCGATTGCATTTGGGAGGCGACGGCGCGCTTCCAGATCAGTTCGTACAGGCGCTTCTGATCGTGGCTGAGGCCGGCCAGTTGTTCCGGCGTGCGCGCCACGTCGGTGGGCCGGATCGCTTCATG
Organism: Acetobacteraceae bacterium; assembly: GCA_043782125.1. Classification (GTDB taxonomy): domain Bacteria; phylum Pseudomonadota; class Alphaproteobacteria; order Acetobacterales; family Acetobacteraceae; genus Rhodopila. The sequence continues at coordinate 1,241 of JAYWAX010000319.1, forward strand.
CGCTTCCTGCGCGTTCTTGGCGCGGCTGGTGTATTCGCGCGGGGCGCCCGGCAGATAATTGGCACCGAACGCGCCCCGGACGTGATCGCGGATCGCCGCGATCGCCTCCTGCGCCATCTGCACGCCATCCGTCCTCATATAAGTGATGAGGCCGGTGGTCTCGCCGTCGATCTCGACGCCCTCGTACAAGCCTTGCGCCGTGCGCATCGTTTGCTGCGCCCCGAAGCCGAGTTTCCGGGATGCCTCTTGCTGCAAGGTCGATGTCGTGAACGGCGCGGGCGGATTGCGGCGGACGCGCCTGCGTTCGACCGTGCCGACCGTGAACGCACCTTGTTCCACCAAGGCTTTCGCGGCCTCGGCGAGGTCCTTGTTGTTCAGGTCGAACTGGTCGAGCCGCTTGCCGTTCAGGTGCGTCAGCTTCGCCGCAAACGGGGCGCCGCCAGGGGTGAGGAAGACCGCCTCGATCGTCCAGTACTCGCGGGCCTTGAAGATTTCGATCTCCGCCTCGCGCTCGCAGATCAGGCGGAGCGCCACGGATTGCACACGGCCCGCCGAGCGGCTGCCCGGCAATTTGCGCCACAGCACCGGGGACAAGGTGAAGCCCACCAAATAATCCAACGCGCGCCGGGCCATATAGGCCTCGATCAGCGGGGTATCGAGGTCGCGGGGATGCGCGATCGCCTCCCGGATGGCGCCGCGGGTGATCTCGTTGAAGGTGATGCGGAGGACTTTGACGCCTTTCAGGGCGTTCTTGTCCTCCAGCATCGCCCGGACATGCCAGGAGATCGCCTCGCCTTCGCGATCCGGATCGGTGGCGAGGTAGAGGGTTTTGGCCCCCTTCAGCGCCTTGACGATGGCGCCGATCTGCCGTTCGCCGCGGGAATCCGCTTCCCAGTCCATGGCGAAGTCCTGGTCGGGCCGGACGCTGCCATCCTTGGGCGGGAGGTCGCGTACATGGCCGAAACTCGCGAGGACGGTATATCCGCCGCCCAGATAGCGATTGATGGTTTTGGCTTTGGCGGGGGATTCGACGACGACAACGTCAGACATGTGAATATTGATGTCCCTGGAAGGTGATCTACGATCGTACGTCCGGCAATAACGCGAACCGGTTCCCCGGCAGCGTTTCCACGCGCCCGGACAGTTCCAGTTCCAGGAGGACCGCCATGACGGCGGCGGCAGACAGTTGGCAGCGCCGGGTCAGGTCGTCAACCTTCGCCGGTGTCGGACCCAGCAGCGCGAGCACCCGGGCGCGGGCATCCCCGGTGTCCGAAATTGTCTCCATCTCCGCCGGCTCCTCGGAAAACCCGGCGCTTTGCTCGACCCGCGACCTCCGCGGAAACAGCCCGCCGAACCCGCTCAGGTTATCCAACACATCCTGGGCCGTCGCCGTCAGAACCGCGCCTTCCCGGATCAGATCGTTGCCGCCGCGCGCCCGCGGGTCGAGCGGGGAGCCCGGAACGGCGAAGATGTCGCGGCCCGCGTCGCGGGCGATGTTGGCGGTGATCAGGCTGCCAGACCGCCGCGCAGCCTCGACAACCAGGACACCCAGGGAAAGACCGGCGATCAGGCGGTTGCGCTTGGGGAAGTGGCGTGCCTGCGGTTCGGTGCCGGGCGGCGCTTCGGAAATCACGGCGCCACGCTCGGCGATCAGGCGTTGCAGATTCGCGTTCTCGGCGGGGTAAGCGATGTCGAGCCCGCTGGCGATGGCGGCGACGGTGCGGCCCGTGCGCATGGCGGCGGTGTGGGCAATGCCGTCGATGCCGCGGGCGAGGCCGGAAACGATAGTGACTTTTTCCGCGAGGTCCTCTGCCAGCGTTTCCGCCATTTTCAGCCCGGAGGCGGAGGCGTTGCGCCCGCCGACAATGGCAATCGCGGGGACGGACAGCAGCGCCACGTCGCCCAACACGGCAAAGACCGGCGGCGCGTCGTCGAGTTCGGCCAGCAGCGGCGGGTAGTCCGGGTGGCCCAGAAAAATCAGCCGTGCTTTCAATTTTTCCGCCGCGTCGAACTCGCGCCGGACCTGGGACGCGCTGGGGATCGCGGGGGCGGTGGAACTGCCGCCGGCGCGCACCAGATGCGGCACGGCGTCGAGCGCGGCGGCGGGGGTGCGGTAACGGGCGAGCAGGCGGCGATAGGTGATCGGGCCGACGCCCTCTGTCCGGATCAGGCGCAAGCGGTCGATATCGGCTTCGGTGGGCATGACGCGTTCCCCGGCGGTGACCAAGGGAGTATCGGCGCGAAGGCGTAAAGATGCGGTTAACCGGCGCTTTGCTTGGTTTTTTGTCCGATCTTCGGTTCCGTGCCCGCCAGCAGGCGGCGGATGTTTTCGTGGTGGCGGGCGATGACCAGCACGCCGATCGCGGTGGCGAGGAGCGCGACCTTACCGGACGCGAGGAACAGCGCGGCGATCGGCATCGCCACGAAGGCCGCCAGCGACGCGGCCGAGGACATGCGCAGCAGCAGCGCGCAGAGCAGCCAGACGGCGCAGCCCAGGAGTCCGACGGGCCAGGCAGCGGCGCCCAGTACGCCAAGGCCGGTCGCGGCGCCTTTGCCGCCCTTGAAGGCGAGCCAGACCGGGAAGAGGTGGCCGACGACCGCGCCGAAGCCGGCCCAAAGCCCGGCGTCCGGCGGTCCCAGATACCATTGAAAAATACCCACCGCGAAGACGCCCTTGGCCGCGTCCAGCAGCAGCACCGCCGCCGCGAGGCCTTTGTTTCCAGTACGCAACACGTTGGTCGCGCCGATGTTTCCCGAGCCGATGGCGCGGATGTCGCCGAAACCGGCGAGGCGTGTCAGCAGGACTCCCCAGGGCACCGAGCCGAAGAGATAGCCAGGGAATATGAACGGCAGCATCAGCATGTCTGGTCATCCATCGCGCGAGGCCCGGTGGCTGCGGGCTGGTGCGCGCGGCAATGCGCGGGAACCGGTGGCGCGGTCAAGCGGGCGCAAGTTGTTCCGAAATCGTCATGGCGGGAGGACACTGGTCACTCAGGCATGTCGCTGGCATAAACAACATGGGCCGGAATGTCGTCGGTCTCAAAGAAGACCCCCGCGATGACGGGTCCAACCGGATCGTAAGCGATCCAATACCGCCCGCGCTTCAACCACGAGAGATTCAAAACCGCCAGTTCCGGATACGGACGCGGCGCCAGAGCACCCCGTTCCGGCGCGTTAAGAATAACCAGGCTCGCTTCAGCCAGCGCGTGTTCCAGATTGCGAAGCGCTTGTGGCCGTTCCCGTTCGATGTAGAACCGTTCAAGCGCCGCGATGTGCGCTTCCGCTTCCGGCGAAAGGACGATCACTCGGCCCGTCCGGCCTCTTCGCCATCGATTCCGGCCGCCGCGTCAAGCTTTTCCGCGTTCACCCGCAAGCGCTCAAGCACTGGCAGCAACGGCACCGTCTCGCTTGCAGCGATCTGGGCTTTGCTACGAAGGAGGCTTTCCATCCAGCCGGATGGGACCTCGAGGCGATTTGCCGCGTTTGACATGTCTCTTGTATAAGCTGAACCCTGGCGCATTTCCACCGGCGATTGAGGGTTGGGTGCGATTCAACGTTGTGGGGAGCACGTGGACGCGGTCGGAGACGGCGCGCCATGGATCGTGGGCCAGATCGAAGGCTTGTTCGGCGAACAAGGCCACTATTTAATTGATTTATATCATGTTTGTGAGTATTCGAGCACGGTCGCGCTCGCCGCCAAGCGGTCCGCTCCCGCCAATCTCAACCGGCCAGAAGTATCACCAAAGGCCGCCGCGTAATCGCACAACTTTGGTTCGCACCCCATGGCACGGCGCGGCCTCGCCACACGAGGCATCTTCCCGTCCGCACCATCAAGTCCCCGCGCAAGGCGGCACCGGTGCCGCGCCCGCTGGTCCGGTCAGCTCCAACCCAGACGCGGAGGGGTCGCCGCGTGTCAGACGTTCGGTCCGCGAATACCAAGCCGTTCCAGCCGCGGCAGCACCTCGGCGAGAAAATACGGAATCTCTTTCAGGTAATCGACGAAGGCGACGGTGCAGCCGGCGAGGCCAGACGCGCTCATCAGCGCCATTTCGGCGGCGATATCGTCCGGGGTACCCACGAAAGGGTAAACGCCAGGGTAAGCGCCCGCGTAGTTCAGGCCGGTGGTGCGGTGGAAGCGGTTGCGCAGGGGGCGGACGATCTGGCGGCCGCCATCATTCACCGTCGCGCCGCGGTTTTCGATGTAATAAGCCTGCCCTTCCGGGTCTTCCATCTCTTCGGCGAAGTAGTGGAAATAATCCTCCGCCTCCTTCCTGGTGGGGCGGCAGACGACGTGGCCCATGGTGAAGACGGAGATTTTCCGTTTGTATTGCGCCATGTGCGCGTCCACCCCGGCGAGGATACCGGGCACCTGGTCCAACTCGGTGACGTTCAGGAACAGCACATCCGCCGCGCGGGCCGCGAATTCCCGGCCTTTGGGGGAAAAGCCCGCCGACATCACCGCAGGCCACGGGCGCTGGATCGAGACGGGGTCCGTGTGCAGTTTTTTGAAGTGGTAATACTCGCCGTCCCAGTCGAATTCCGGGCCGCCCTGAAGCATGCGCGACCAGACCTCGAACCATTCCAGGCCCTGATCGTAGCGATGTTCCGGATCGATCGTGACGCCGTGCAGGTCGAACTCGTTCTGGTTCCAGCCGCAGACGATATTCAGTCCCGCGCGGCCATGGCTGACATGGTCGATGGTGGCGATCGCCTTGGCCGTGAAGGCGGGTGTGACCAGGGCCACATGTACCGTGCAGAAGATCGCGATGCGTTTGGTCAACGCGGCCAGCGCGGCGCCGTGAGTCAGCGTTTCGAAAGAGCGGCCGTAAACGTTGGCTTTGCCCTGGTAACCACGCCATTTCGCGACCGGCAGGATGAATTCCAGTCCGGCCTCGTCGGCCAACTGGCTCATGGCGGCAATGTCGTCCCAGCGGCAGGGCCAGCGCTCGGGCGCGAGACTCATGGTCAGGCCGCCGTCGCAATTCGCGCTGAACACGCCGAGTTTGAACCGGTTGGGACCGAACAGGGGGTTGCTGGTTCGAAAAGTTTCCATGACGGGCGGGCTCCAACCAAGGCGGGCGACGCCGCCGTTATACCGCCGCCTGTCCGGGTGGCGAAGCGGTGCTGGCCGAGGATTGGGGTTCCGGGTAAGACGGCGCGAATTCAGCGAGGACAGGACGGATGGCAAAGGAAGCGGTGGCCCGGCCCGCAGCGACGATCGTGTTGATGCGCGATGGCGATCGGGGTCTGGAAGTGTTCATGGTGGTGCGCCATCACGCCATCGATTTCGCTTCTGGCGCGCTGGTGTTTCCAGGCGGACGGGTCGAGGAGAGCGACTTCGCGCTCGCCGGCAACCCGGCATTGTGCCCGAATCCAGACGGGATCGCGGCCAGGCCGATGGCGTTCCGGCTGGCCGCGATTCGCGAAACCTTCGAGGAATGCGGGGTGTTGCTGGCGCGTCCTCACGGCGCGGACGCGTTGATCGGCGCCGCGGCGCTGCGGAACGTGGAAGCCGCGCATCGGGCGCCGCTGGCGGAAGGCAAGGTCGATTTCGCGACGGTGCTGGAAGCGCACAATTTGCGGCCCGCGACGGATCTGATGACGCATTTCGCGCATTGGATCACGCCGGTGCATCAGCCGAAGCGCTACGACACCCATTTCTTCCTGGCCGAAGCGCCCGCCGAGCATCTGGCGATCCACGATGGCGAGGAAGCGGTGGACTCGCTGTGGATCGCGCCGGGCCAGGTTCTGACCGACACCGCAGCGGGACGGTTCAAGCTGGTGTTCGCGACCGAGCTCAATCTGGCGCGGTTGGCCACCCACGGGACGGTGGCGGAAGCGGTCGCGGCGGCCCGGGCGTCGACGGTGGTCACCGTGTGCCCCGAGGTCGTCCGCATGGAGGGCGGGCGCCGGGTGTTGCGGATTCCCCTGAAAGCCGGGTACGGCGGAGAGGAATTCACGGTTACCAATCCGCCGGCGTCCTGAACGCGCGGCGTCTTTCATTCGTTTGGTGAACAACATCGCCACAACCCTCGGGAGTCTTTCGCCGATGTCCTTGCCCAGAATGCCCTCGCTTCGTCTCGATTCGCGCCGCGCGCTGGTGACGGGCGCGGGCCGCGGCATTGGCCTCGCCGCCGCGGCGGCTTTGGCGCAGGCGGGCGCGCATGTCGTCCTGGCCGCGCGCACGGCGGCGGAGATCGCGGCCGTGGCGGCGGACATTCGCGCCGAGGGTGGCAGCGCCGAGCCCTTGGTCCTGGATGTCACCGACATCGCGGCGGTGAAAGCGGCGATCGCGGCGCAGGCGCCGTTCGATATTCTTGTGAACAACGCGGGCACGAACCGTCCGCGGACGTTCCTGGACGTGACGGAGGACGATTACGACGCCATTACAACGCTCAATCAGCGCGCCGCGTTTTTCGTGGCGCAGGCGGTGGCAAAGGGCATGGCGGCGGCGAACTCGAAAGGCTCGATCATCCATGTGTCGTCGCAGATGGGCCATGTCGGGGGCCAGCGGCGCACGGTTTATTGCATGACCAAGCATGGGATCGAGGGGCTGACGAAGGCGATGGCCATCGACCTCGCGCCGTTGGGCATCCGGGTCAATTCGATCGGCCCGACCTTTATCGACACGCCGCTGACGCGCCCGTTCTGGAACGACAAAGCCTTCCATGACGAGGTGGTCGGCCGCATCAAACTGGGCCGGCTTGGCACGGTCGAGGATCTGATGGGCGCCGTGGTGTTCCTCGCCTCCGACGCGGCGGCGCTGATCACGGGGACGTCGTTGGTGGTCGATGGCGGTTGGACGGCGGAGTAAACGCAGATGATACGAGTTTTGAAACACGGCGCGACGGAAGCGGAAAAGACCGAGGCCGATCGCAAGACCCGGCACACGGTGGAAGCCATTCTGGAAGACATCGGCGCGCGGGGCGATGTGGCGGTGCGGGGATTGTCGGCGAAGTTCGACAAATGGGAGCCCGAATCGTTTCGCCTGACGCAGGCCCAGATCGATGCGCTGATCGCGTCTCTGCCAGATCAGGTCATAACCGATATTAAATTCGCGCAGGCGCAAATCCGGACATTCGCAGAGGCGCAAAGGGCGGCCTTGCGGGATATCGAGATTGAAACGCTGCCGGGCATTCGTCTGGGGCACAAGAATATCCCGGTCGCCAGTGTTGGCTGTTATGTGCCCGGCGGGCGTTACCCGATGGTCGCTTCGGCGCATATGTCGGTGCTGACCGCAAAAGTCGCGGGGGTGAAACGAGTCGCGGCCTGCACGCCGCCGTTGAACGGTGTGCCGCCCGCGGCCACGGTCGCGGCGATGCATCTGGCGGGCGCGGATGAAATTTATCTGCTTGGCGGCGTCCAGGCGGTGGCGATGATGGCGCTTGGCACCGGTTCGGTCCCGCCGGTGGATATGCTGGTCGGACCTGGCAATGCTTTTGTGGCGGAGGCGAAACGGCAATTATTTGGACGGGTTGGCATCGATCTGCTGGCTGGTCCGACGGAAACGCTGATTATCGCCGACGACACCGCCGACGCGGAAATCTGCGCCACCGATTTGCTGGGACAGGCCGAACATGGCCCGACCTCCCCGGCGGTGCTGCTGACGACTTCGAAAAAAATCGCCCAGGAAATCGAGGGCGAAATTCAACGGCAACTGGCGAAACTGGAAACGGCGCCGATCGCCGGGGCCGCCTGGCGCGATTTCGGCCAGGTCATCCTGTGCGACACGGACGAAGAGTTGCTGTCCGAGGCCGATCGGATCGCCTCCGAACATGTGCAGGTCATGACCAAAGAGCCGCGCTGGTTCCTGGAACGTATGACCAATTACGGCGCGCTGTTTCTTGGCAAGGAAACCAACGTGGCCTACGGCGACAAGGTCATCGGCACGAATCACACGCTGCCCACGAAGCGCGCGGCGCGGTACACAGGCGGACTCTGGGTCGGGAAATTCCTGAAAACCGTGACGTATCAGCAGGTCTCGCCGGAAGCGACGGCGATGATCGGAGAATATTGCTCGCGGCTATGCGCCATCGAGAATTTCGCCGGTCATAAGGAACAAGCCGATCTGCGCGTGCGCCGTTACGGTGGCAAGAACGCCTGACAGGGAAACAGGACCATGAGCCCGAAGCAGAAAGCCCCTGCGCTGACCTGCGACAGTCATTTTCATATTTTCGGGCCGTACGGCCGGTTCCCGCTCAGCGCGACCCGCACCTATGACCCGCCGCCCGCGCTTGTGCCCGAATATCTCGCGATTGCGGAGACACTCGGCATTGAACGCATGGTCGTCGTGCAGGCCAGTGTGTCCGGCACGGATAACGCAGTGACGCTGGATGCCGTCCGCCAGTTCGGACAGCACCGGGCGCGGGCTGTCGCGGTGATCGACGACACGTTTTCCAGCGCGATTTTGCAACAAATGCACGATGCGGGCACGCGCGGCGTCCGGTTCAACGTTTCCACCGGAAACGGCACGCCGGTTTCGCAACTGGAACCGATCGCCCGCCGTATCGCGCCGCTTGGCTGGCACATCCAGGCCTATATCGAAGGCGAGAGTCTGCTCGAAATGGGTCCAATATTGGCCAAATTGCCAGTTCCGGTCGTGATCGATCATTGCGGTGGGGTGAGAGCCGCTCTGGGCTTGGAACATCCGCAGTTTCAGGCACTGCTGCGGCTGCTCGATTCGGGCAATGCCTATATGAAGACCTGTTCTTATCGCGTATCGTCCGTGGGTCAGCCCTGGTCCGATCCCGCGCCGAACGTCAAAGCACTGGTTTCGCGCTTCCCGGAACGATGCGTTTGGGGCACAGATTGGCCGCATCCGCAAATGAATCCGGTGCCCGAGGCCGGATCGCTGTTAGATCAGTTCTTCGAATGGGTGCCCGACGCCGCCGTTCGTCAGCGGGTCTTTGTCGATAACGCCGCGAAGATTTACGGTTTCTGAGCGCGCCGTGCGCCCGCGCGTATATCTCGCCGGTCCAGATGTGTTTTTTCCGGAGCCTGAAGCCTGGGCTGAGCGGAAAAAGGCGATTTGCGCCCGGCATGGGCTGGCGGGCGTGTCGCCGTTGGATGGTCTCGCGGATGAGCCGGTGGAATGGGCGGCGTTCCCGTTGTGGCGCAAAATCGCCGCCAGGAACGAATCCCATATCCGGAGCTGCCAGGGGTTGATCGCGAATCTCACGCCTTTCCGCGGACCGAGTGCCGACGCGGGCACGGTTTTCGAAGTTGGGTTCGCGCGCGCTTTGGGCTTGAAATTATTTGGCTATACGATGGTACGGACGCCGTTTTTGGCGCGCACGCTTGCCTTTTTAGGCGATCGTGCAACTGCGGGTCCCGGCGGATCATGGGTGGACGGCGACGGGCTGTTGGTCGAGGATTTCGGGTTGTTGGACAATCTGATGATCGAGGGCGGCATCGCGGACTCGGGCGGCACGGTGGACGTTGGCGCCGTTTCCGGGTGGAGCGATCTGAGGGTGTTCGAGCGTTGCGTCGCGGCGGCAGCCAGATCCCTCGGGGACGCGTGACCCCGCGGCTTTATTTCGCGAGGTAAACGCAGACCGCAGGGTTGGTGTCTCGCAGGCAGTGCGCCTGACGATCCCGTTTGATACGTGCGTTTTGCTGGCGTTTCAGACAGCTTACGAGGCGCCTTTCCTGACCGTGCCGGAGATCGGGTCAACGCGGCGCGGGGGGTATTTTCTCTGCTAATGCAACGATCCGCGCCGCGTTGCCGGCCCAGGTGTAGCCTTTTTGTTCCAGTTCCAAGCGGGCGCGGGTGCCGAGGCGGCGACGCAGCTCCGGGTCCTCGACCAGGCGTTGGATCGCGTCCCAGCAGGCACCGCCGGCAGCGGGATCGAACAGCAGCGCGGTCTCTTCGTGGCGCAGAATTTCCTGAATATTCGGCTGCTGCGGGGCGACAATCGCGCAGCCCGCCGCCATGTAATCGAAGATCTTCAGCGGTGAGGCATAGGGCGTGACCGCAGGCTGCAAGGCGATGTCGAATCCCAAAACATGTTCCGCAACCCGGTCATGTGGCACAAGTCCGGAAAATCGCACAAGAGGGCCAATTCCAAGGGCCGCTGCCTGTTTTTCCAGCCCTTCGCGTGCCGGCCCGTCGCCGACGACGGACAGCGACACGTTCCCGGGCCCGGAGGCGAGGCCTGACACGATCGTATCGAGCCCGTGCCAGTCGCGCACGAACCCGACAAAGCCCAGGACGACGGGCGCGTCGAGGGGCGGCGCGACGCGCGGGGGGAAGCGGTCGAGCACGATGCCGTTCGGAACGACCGCAATCCGGTCGGCAGAAACACCCGATTCTTCCAGGATATCTGCCAGAACGCGCGTCACCGGCAATATTTTCGAGGCTGATTTCCAGGTGAAGCGCTCCAGCGCAAAGGCGAGCGTGCGCAGCCGGAGTCCGCCGAACTTCGATCGTTCCTGGGCCAAAGGCGAATTGACTTCCAGAAAGACGGTCGCACCGCACCAGCGGGCCAGTAACGCGCCGGCGAGGAAGTAAAGGTTGCACCGCTCATAGATGAAATCGGGGCGGAATGCGCGGAACGCGCGCGCCAGACGCCAGGTCGCGGGCACATTATAGGCCAATTCCGCGAGTTCGCCGATGAATCCTGGCAACAAGCGGCGAAGAATGGCGACAGCACGGCTTTCACCGCCAAATTCCGATTGGTTGTAAAATCCTGGGCCGGCCACGGCGACCTCGTGGCCCGCCGCGCGGAACGCGGCAATCAGTTCCTCGACATGCACACTCTGGCCATCTCGGGACTGAATTCGATGGCTGTAGAGAATACGCATCCGCGGGCCTTGGACCTGTGCCCACGGATGCTTAAAGACTCGGCGCGGCAGCGGCAACCGGAATGATTGTTCCGGTGCCGCTTTTTCCGTCAGCCGTTCACCTTCGCCATTAGCTCGGCGATCTTATCGACTTCCGGCAGGGCCGTGGCGGCCGGTTCGGACTCGACATTGAACACCACGCGTTCGACGCCCAGATCCTGATAGCGTTTGATCAGGTCGATATCGCGGCGCGGGAACCAGACCGTGATGGCGATTGACGCGGGATCGCGGCCCGCTTCGGCGCACATCTTTTTGAATTCCGGGAACATGTCCGCGATTTCGGTGTAACCGCCGCGCGCCGCCTGCGGAATCCAGCCGTCGCCGTAACGGATCGCCCGGCGGGCGGAATAAGGGAACGCGCCGCCGACGATCACCGGCGGATGCGGCTTCGTCACCGGCTTCGGCCAGGTCATCATTGGGTCGAAGTTCACGAACTCGCCGTGATATTCGGCCTTCGATTTCGTCCAGATTTCTTTCATCGCCTCGACGTTCTCCCGCGCGCGTTTGTGGCGGGTTTTGAACTCGGTGCCGTGATTCTCCATTTCGTCCTGGTTCCAGCCATTGCCGATCCCGAACAGGAAGCGCCCGCCCGAGACATTGTCGATCGAAGCCACCAGCTTCGCCGTCTGGATCGGATCGCGCTGCTGCACAAGGCAAACGCCGGTGCCGACCATCAGCGACTTCGTCGCCATCGCCGCCACCGTCAGCGTCACGAAGGGGTCCATCGTGTCGTAGTACTTCTTCGGCAGATCGCCGCCCGCCGGGAAGGGTGTCTTGCGGCTGACCGGAATATGCGAATGCTCGGGCGCCCAGACTGACTCGAACCCTCGCTGTTCAAGCGCCTGGCCCAATTCGCCGGGTCCCATCGAATAATCGGTAAAGAACATCGAAACGCCGAATTTCATGGTTGGCTCCTCCTGGATTTCCCTCGGATTATGGCATGGTTTCCGCGAGAGGCTCCAGAGGCCGTCAAGGACCGCGCTGCTGTCAGTTACCGAAAGTGTCGCGCCATTGCTCGACGACCTCCGGAATGCCCTTGGCGAGTTCGGCGGTCGTCAGAGTCAAAAGCCTGATCTCGGACAGGGACCGTCCGCCATGCATCGGCGGCGCGTCGGCGCGAACCGGGATCATGTGCTGCTCGGCGCAGGCGGTGGCGAATTCCAGGCTCAGCATCCATTCCAGGAACAGCCGCGCCGCGTTCGGATGCGGCGCCTGCGCCAGCACCGCGCCCGGTCCGACGGTCAGCAGCGTTCCGTCCTCCGGATAAACATAGCCAATCGGGTTGCCTTGCTCCGCCGTTTGCAGGGAAATACTGGCGGCAGACGTGCCAATCAGGCACTCGCCCGCGTTCAGCAGCGTGATCGGATCGCCGGCGGAGCGGCCAATGCGTGGATTGTTCTTCGCCAGTTTTTCGAAAAACCCCCAACCGTGCAGCTTGCGCATCGCCACGGTCCATTGCCCGAAATAACCGCTGAAGGCCGGATGCCCCGTCGCGACCCGGCCCTTCCATTTCGCGTCCAGCAGGTCCGTCGTCAGCCGGGGAATGTCCGCGCCAGTCACCTTGTCATTACGAAAAATCATGCCCTGCAAAGAGGCGATAACCGGATAGAAATACTCGTCCTGGCCCAGACCGTGAAAGGGCGGGGCGAGCGCGGCGGCGTTGACCGGTGCGTAACGGGCCAATGCGCCGCGGGCCTTCAACGCCGGATAATGCGCGATGTCGGTGGAACAAAAGACGTCGCATTGCGGGGTTTTGTTCTTCAGCTCTTGCATCAGCCGTTCGTAAGCGACCTGGCCGGTGGTGCGGATGACCGTGACCTTGATGCCCGGATAACGCTGAGAAAAGCGCCGCCCCATGCCTTCCGCGACCTCGCCCGACATTTGCGCAGTGTACCAGGTCAGGGTGCCTTCCTTGCGCGCCGCGTCCTCCAACACCGCGAGGTTCGCGCCGGCACGGCGTGGCAGCAGGGCCACGGCGGCCAGGGCGCCCAAACCGGCGGTTGCGCGGCGGCGGGGGATGGTGGGGGACATGCGTTCCTCCCGTGAGGTTCTTCTTGGTCCGTCATCGTAGACGCGCGGACGAGGATCGGCCAGTTGGAGCCCGCGACGGCAGCATATGGCGCGGGCCGCGCGATAAATATCTCGCGGCCGACAGTCCAATCTCCCCCGATGTAGCCAGCCTCGAACCGGCCCACCTGGCCGGAGCAAGCCGGGTATCAGGCGGCGGCCCGGTCCAGGCGGGCGCCTCTGACCACGCGGGCCAGCATCGCCGCCGCGTTGCGGTGCAGGATTTGCGCGCGCTCGTCCTCGCCGATCCGCGCGTCGGCCAGCGCTTTCCGCGTCCAATCGACGCCGAACGCGGACCCATCGGTGCCGCAGACGATCCGTTCGGCCCCGTAAAGACTCACGGCCGCCTCGATCGCGCGCGGACCGAACGAATTGCAATCGACATACACTTTCGCCCGCCGGAAACGCGACGACGGCAACTCCTCGGTGGGCGTGTCGAGCAAGGACCGGTGGTCCATCCGCTCGACCTCGTACGGGATGTTGCCGCCCAGATTGTGAACCTGGATCGTCAGGTCGGGGTACGGCGCCAGCAGGTCGGTGAGGCAAAGAGTCACCATCGCCGACGACAGGGTCGCCTGCA
>JAYWAX010000320.1:0-5332 GCA_043782125.1 Acetobacteraceae bacterium
CTACGCGGACCATGACACGAATGGTTGGCAACCGCGGATCGTTATTTCCGGCCGCGGGTGCAAGGCCCCTGCGTGAAAGCACAACTTTGGTTCGCACCCCCGGGGTGGCGCGTTCGCGGGCGCGATAAACCGGTTTCCGCGACGCCCCCGCGGCGGTAAGATCGCGCGCGCCCGCACGCCAGCGGCACCGGAGACATCGCATGACCCTGATCGACATCGCCGCCGGACCTTTCCGTTTCACCGCCCGCTTCGAAGACGCCGCCGCGCCAAAAACCTGCGCCCGCTTCCGTCAGTTGATGCCTTATAAAGAACGCATCATCCATGTCCGCTGGAGCGGCGAGGCCTGCTGGATTCCGCTCGGAGAACTCGACCTCGGCCTGGGCTTTGAAAACCACACCAGCTACCCCGCGCCCGGCCAGATCTTGCTGTATCCCGGCGGGTTCAGCGAAACCGAGATATTGCTGCCCTATGGCGCCTGTCAGTTCGCCAGCAAAATGGGCCAACTCGCCGGCAATCATTTCCTGACGGTGATCGAGGGGAACGAAAACCTCGCCGTACTGGGCCGCCAGGTGCTGTGGGAAGGCGCCCGAGATATCGTGTTCTCAGCGCGGGACTGACCGCACCCTGTTGCTCCGGGCGATCGCCCGGATGCACGCCGCCGTCCCTCCTCGTCATGGTTCGGCTCGACCGGACCATCGGGAACGGCAGGCGCCTGTTCGATGACACCCTCCGTGCCTCACCCCACAACATGGGTGCCGCGCCCGATGGCCCGATCGAGCCGTGCCATAACGAGGAGAATGCGACGGCCATGTTCCAGCGATTGTCCAGCCCGGTTGCACGCCCCCCGGTTGCATACCGAGAAAGAATGGACTTTCATCGCCCTCGAAGCGGAGATCGCGACGAAAATCCCGATCTCCACGACGTGAACCGAATGGGGGACCCGCATCGCATGGCCCGGCTTGAAGACATTCCAGAACCGACTCGCACGGCGGTACGCGACATCGCGTGCTCAGTGTTCGACACCGCGCCCTTTGTTTCGGGACCGCCACTGTCCGAACGCCGCGTGGCGATCGTCAGCAGCGCCGCCCTGATCCATCGCGGGGACCAACCCTTCGCGTTCGGGTCCGGCGATTTTCGCCCGGTACCCGGCACCTGGAACGCCGCCGATATCCTCATGAGCCACGTGTCGATCAACTTCGATCGCGCCGGATTCCAGCGAGATATCAACGTCGTTTTTCCGATCGACCGCTTGCGGGAACTCGCCGCGGACGGGACGATCGGAAGCGTCGCGGACACGCATTATACCGTGATGGGATCGACCGATCCCGCGGCGATGGCCGGGTCCGCCGATGGCATCGCGGCCGCCATGCATGCCGAGGGCGTGAACGCGGTGATCCTGGCCCCCGTTTGACCGCTGTGTACTCGCGCCGTGAGCGCGATGGCACATATGTTGGAAGCACGAGGCCTGCCCGCCACCGTCGTCGCGCTGGTTTTGCCGCAGGTGGAAAAGACCCGTCCGCCGCGCGCCGTCATGACGCCCTTCACTCTGGGCCGCCCGTTCGGGGAACCGAACGACGCATCCTTCCAGCGCCGCGTCCTGTTACAGGCCCTGCGCCTGTTGGTGCGCGAAGATGGCCCGGTCATCCTGGAACATTTCCCGGACGATAACCCAAGCCTGCTGGATCGCCCGGACTGGGTTCCCGCCGCCCCCGTTCCACCGCCAGGCACCCACGCGGATCGCGCGGCATGGGAGGCAGCGTTCCGCGCCGAACTCGCCGCGGTGCTGCCCGCGTGGGACCGGTTCAAGACCCGGTTCGCCCGGACGACGGTGGGCCTGTCGGGTCTGCCGCCAGCAGATTGGCCCGGTTTCGCCGCCGCCTTCCTGGATGGCGAGCTTCCGTCCGCGCCCGCGCACGCCACCCCGGCGCTGGCGCTGCGCTTTCTGGCCGACGATGTGAAGGCGCTGTATGGGGAAGCGGTTCAGGCCGACGGGCCGCCACCGTCCGCGCGCCAGATAGACTGGTGGTTCTGGCGCCAGACCGTCGCGGGTCGCCTGCTGATCGCGTTGCGCAATGTCGCGCTGGAAAGCCCGAACAACGCCTTGAAGACCGTCGGTGGACGGTTTTTCGTGCCGGTGCCGTACCTGCCCGCCTGATCCTCGGACTCCGCACAGCCGGCACTGCAACGCCATCGTCCTCCGCGCCGTCTTCCATCCGGCGGCGCGGCCCCGGACCGGTAAATTAACCGGCGCTTAACCCATAGCCGCTACCCTGACTCCGGTAACGTAACGAGCCCCGGCGGTTCAATACGACAGGAGATCGGAATGCGGCCAGCCCTCCCGGATATTCTCTCGCTTTTATGTGGGCGCGCCCGCCCGGTCTTCGCACCCAACGCGATGGCGCGCCTGTCCGGCCACGACGATTACACGCGCGCCGAACCCTTCCCGCATGCGGCGCTGGACGGGCTGTTCGACCCTGGCCTGTTGCGCGCCGTCGTCAAAGAATTCCCAAGCCCAAATGCGAACGCCGTCGAATCGCACAATGACGGCACCTATGTCCGCAAGAAATACAACACCACCTGGGAAACCCGGTTCGGCCCGGAAACCCGCCGCCTGTTCGCCGCGATGGCAAGCCCAGAGTGGTTACTGGCGCTGGAACGGCTCACCGGCATCGCCGGGCTGATGCCCGATCCGTATTTGTTCGGCGCCGGTCTGCATGTCACCGGCATAGGCGGCACGCTCGCCGTTCACGCCGATTTCAATCGGCACCCCAGGCTGAACCTGGACCGCCGCGTGAACGTGCTGCTTTATCTGAACGAAGGATGGACGGCGCAAAACCAGGGCTGGCTGGAATTATGGGACCGCGACATGGCCGCCTGCGTGACCCGCATCGCGCCCGTGTTCAACCGCCTGGCTGTCTTCGACACCACGAGCTTCACGTTCCACGGCCAGCCCGAACCCTGTTTGGGCGCGATCCGCCGCTCCGCCGCGTTCTATTACTATTCCAACGGCCGCCCGAAGGAGGAAATCTCCGGCCCGGATCATTCCACCCTTTGGCGCAATCGCCCAGGCGTAGGATACTGACGAGATACCTGGGCGCCCACCCAGCCGCGGTCCTAAGCGGTCACGACGTGATAGCCCCGCCCATAGTAAATAAGACCTTCTTTGGCCGTTCCGACCCGCACCGCCTCCACCGAGCAAAAGAACACGTCGTGCGTGCCGGACTCGACGATGTCGGTAATGCGGCAGTCGAACACGACCAGGGCCTTGTCCAGCACCGGCGCGCCGGTTTCCAGCGTGTGCCAGTCGTGACCGGTGAAGCGTTCCTCGTCGGAATGATCGGTCATGCCGGCGAAAATCGGCGACAGGCCTTCCTGAGCCGGGGTCAGCGTGTTCACGCACAGGACCTTGTTCGTCATGAACGCCGGGTAAGAATCGTTCGCCCGGTTGGCGCATACGATCAGCGTCGGCGGCGTATCCGTCACGCTGGTGACGGCAGAGGCCGTGAACCCCGCCCGTCCGCCCGGCCCGTCGGTGGTGATGACGTTTACCGCCGCCCCCAATTTGGCCATGGCGTCGCGGTATGGCTGTTTATCGACCGGCATGATGGGTCCCCCTCCTGAATGGCGCGCGCAGTATGCACAGCCCAACCGGCGGCACAAACCGGAGGCTTGTCCAGGCGTCAGACCGAATGCGCGGCCATCGGCGGTTCGCTTGGTCCGGCGGTCTCCTCCCCTGCGCGCGCGTCCTCTGCGACCCCCTCTGCCCCCGCCTCTGGGACCCCGGGCAGTGCGGGCAGCCGCAACGTCACCGTTGTCCCCTGACCGGGCCGGGTTTCCACCGCGACCGATCCGCCGCGCAGCGCGATCGCCGCTTCCGCCCCGCGCACCTGCGCCGCCCGCGCCGCGCGATCCGCGTGCGGCGCGTCATCGGTGACCGCGATATGAATTTGCTGGCCCAGAGGCAGGACCGACACCAGCACCGCACCGCCCGGGGCCGCGCGAATCGCGGTCTCCATCGTCTCTCGCACCGCCGCCGCCAGCCCGCCGGCATGCGCCCGCACGGTCCGGCCAGGACTGACGGCGAACTGAATGCGGGTCCCCAGTTCCTGGGCCAGCGGCATCAGAGACTCCGCGATATCCGGCAGCAATCGCGAAAGATCGACCGCTTCGCCGGCGAAATCGCCACGGCCGGGCCAACTGTGTCCGGGCGAGGCGGACGCGGATCGCCGCCGCCGGAGCGACGCCGCCAGAAGTGCCATTGCGAACGGCGCGATGGCGAGAAAGCTTATCAGGTACAGCGTGTCCATCGCCTGCGGCCCTTTGTGCCATCGGCCCACACTGTCGGCGCAAAACCTGAATTAAGTGTTAACGCCGCCAGACCGCCGCGAACCCGCATCGCCCATTTCGGCATTCCCGGAAATCGTCTAACCGTGACGCCATGGTCGCGCATGTCATCGAGGTCGAGGACCTCACCAAACGCTACGGCGACGTCCTCGCTGTCGATGGCATCGGCTTCGTGGCCGAAGCCGGCGCCACCGTTGGCCTTCTCGGCGGCAACGGAGCCGGCAAAACCACAACCATCGCCATGCTATTGGGCTTGCTTCTGCCCACCTCTGGCGCGATTCGCGTTCTGGGACACGACATGCTGCGCGACCGTTTCGCAGCCCTGGCGCGGATGAATTTCTCCTCGCCCTACGTGTCGCTGCCGCATCGCCTGTCGGTGCGGGAAAATCTGCGCGTCTACGGCCATCTTTATAACGTCCGGAACACCGACGCCCGCATCGCCGAATTGTCCCGCGAACTCGACCTCGATTCCCTCCTGGACCGTCCGGCGGGCCAGCTCTCGGCGGGCCAGAAAACCCGGGTCGCGCTCGCGAAATCCCTGATCAACCGCCCGGAATTGCTGCTGCTGGACGAACCCACCGCCAGCCTCGATCCCGATACCGGCGACCTCGTTCGCACCTGGTTGGAGCGGTATCGCGCCGAAACCGGCTGCGCCATCCTGCTCGCCAGCCATAACATGGCGGAGGTTGAGCGCCTCTGCTCCCACGTCCTGATGCTGAAACAGGGCCGCGTCGTCGATCGCGGCAGCCCCCGGGACCTGCTCAATCGCTATGGCCGCGACGACCTGGAAGACGTGTTTCTGGACATCGCCCGCGACCGCCGGACCTCCCGCGAACCGGAGCCCGCCGCGTGACCGCCGCCGCGCGCCGGATCTGGGGGCTGATGTACCGGCACCTCGCGCTGTATCGCCGCTCCTGGCCGCGGCTGCTGGAACTCGCCTATTGGCCGGTGCTTGGCATGTGCATCTGGGGCTTCACCGCCAGCTTCC
>JAYWAX010000321.1:0-5319 GCA_043782125.1 Acetobacteraceae bacterium
CGTGGGTGGTCCGCCTACGCGGACCATGACACGAATGGTTGGCAACCGCGGATCATTATTTCCGGCCGCGGGTGCAAGGCCCTTGCGTGAAAGCACAACCTTGGTTCGCACCCCGACTGGCGGCGCCAGTTCCACTTGACGCAACCGGTTGCTGGCCGTACACGTGAACCCAGGAGAACCCCCTCATGTCCGACGTCGCCACGCCTCGCACCCGCTCCGAACGTCTGGAAGCCCGGGTCACCGGTGAGGTCAAAGCCCTCATCGAGAACGCCGCCGCGATCCAGGGCCGCACCGTGACCGATTTCGTGCTGACCAGTGTCCAGGAAGCCGCGCGCCGGACAATCGAGGATCACCAGCGCCTCGACCTCACGGTCCGGGACCAACAGGCGTTCGTCGCGGCATTGCTGCGTCCAAAACCGGTCAACGACCGTTTGCAAGATACCGTGCGCCGCTACCGGACGCTGACCGGCGTCTGACCGGATGGCCAGTGTGCCGCGGGTCGAGCCCTTGGATCCGCGGCATGAGCGCGCAGCGTTTTCCAGCGGCGTCGCGCCACTCGACCATTATTTACACGCCCAGGCTGGGCAAGATGCGCGGAAACATATCGCGGCCCCGTTTGTTCTGGTCCTGCCAGATGAAACCGTCGCCGCCTATTATACGCTGTCCGCCACGGCCATTCCGCTACCGGAATTACTGCCAGACGTCGCCCGTAAACTGCTCCGCTACCCCCTGATTCCCGCCACGCTCCTGGGCCGCCTCGCCGTCGATCGCCGTTATCGGGGTGCGGGGTACGGCCGTTTCCTGCTCGCGGATGCGTTGTTCCGATCAGTTAACAATGAGATCGCGTCCTTCGCGATCGTCGTCGAGGCGAAAGACGACAACGCCCGCCGCTTTTACCTCCGGGAAAGCTTCCGTCCGTTTCCGGATCGCCCGATGAAACTGTTTCGCCCCATGGCCGACATCGCGGCGCTGTTCTGGTGACCGCCATGACGCCTTCACGCGAATTGGATGAAAAAATCTTGCTGTCGCCGGCCCCTGATGAACCCGCCGTCTCACCCTGGGACGTTTCGGCGTGAACACGGCGTTACCTTAATGGAAGAGTCTCGCAGCAGGGGGCGGGCCATGGGGTTGGCGGCGACAACTGGAAGGCGGCCGATATCGCGTCCGGACGATCGTCTGCGCGTCAGGGTGCTGTCGCCACATACAGCCACCATGGGCCAACTCCCGGGGCGTGCAAATCGCCCGATGGCCCGGCATCCGGCGCCGGAGACGTGGCCTCTCCAAACGGTTACCCCCTCCCGCGCGAGTCCGCATGAATGACCGTTAATCCCGCTTCCATCCCGCCAGACGGGCGCCATCGTTATGCCATACGTGTCTATTATGAAGACACCGATGCGGGCGGAGTTGTCTATCATGCCACCTATCTCCGCTACGCCGAGCGCGCCCGCACCGAGGCTTTGCGGGATCTGGGCGTGCCGCATGCGGATATGGTGCAACAGTTCGGGACAATGTTCATGGTGCGCGGCCTGGAAGTGGACTACCTGCGCGGCGCCCGTCTGGACGACGCGCTGTCGGTGGAGACCGAGGTGATGGAGGTCGGCGGCGCCACCGTCCGCCTGAAACAATCGGTGACGAACAGCGACGGCCCCTGCGCGGTGCTGATCGTCCGGCTGGCTTGCGTGCGGCTGGACGGAAACAAGCCGGGACGCATCCCCCCCTTGTGGCGGGACCGGCTGTCGGCCATGCGAAGCCAAGGATTGGCGGCCACGCGAAGAGAAGGATTGGCGGCCTGATCCGCGCCCCGGCCAACGCGGCGCCCCGCGTCGATAACGGCCGCGTCCAGACCAAGGCCACGCCCGGGCACGCGGCGATGCGAACGAAGAGGACATGAGAGTTGAATTCGACAGTTGACGCGACCGCCCTGGCCGCGGCGAGCCCAGACTTCTCGCTCTGGGGCTTGTTCCTGGAAGCGAATTTCGTAGTCAAGCTGGTCATGCTGGGCTTGCTCGCCGCCAGCGTCTGGGTCTGGGCCATCGTATTCGAAAAGATCGTCTCGATCCGCAAGGCCAACCAGGCCGCCGCGGCGTTCGAGGATAGGTTCTGGTCCGGCGGCAGTCTGGACGAGCTGTTCGACCAGGAAGGCGACAACCCAAAACACCCGATGGCCTCGGTCTTCTCGGCGGCGATGAACGAATGGCGGCGCTCGAAAAAGGCGGCGGGCGCGGATTTCATCCGGTCTTCCGTCCGCGAACGGGTCGATCGCGCGATCTCCGTCACCGTCGCCCGCGAAATGGAGCGGATGGAGCGCTGGATGGTGTTCCTGGCCTCGGTCGGCGCCACCGCGCCGTTCGTCGGGCTGTTCGGCACCGTCTGGGGCATCATGCACAGTTTCGCCAGCATCGCGGCCATGCACACCACCAGCCTCGCGGTCGTGGCGCCGGGTATCGCGGAAGCGCTGCTGGCCACCGCCATCGGCCTGGTCGCGGCGATTCCCGCAGTGCTCGCCTACAACAAGCTTGGCACCGACCTGTCGCGCTTCGCTGCGCGGCTGGAGGGGTTCGGCAGTGAGTTCAGCGCGATCCTGTCCCGCCAGACCGAAGCCTCCGCCGCCGGGACGGGGGACTGAGGCGTGGCATTTTCCACAGGCGGCGGCTATGGCGGCCGAGGGCGATACCGTCCCTTGGCCGAGATCAACGTGACGCCGCTGGTCGATGTCATGCTGGTGCTGCTGATCATCTTTATGGTGACGGCGCCGCTGATGACCTCCGGAGTCTCGGTCGATCTACCGAAAGCCAACACGGCGCCGCTGAACAACGACAGCAAGCCGCTGACGCTCTCGATCCGCGCCAATGGCGATGTCTTCCTGCAAGAAGAGCAAATTCCGCTGCCCGACGTGGTCGCCAAACTGAAGGCGATCGCCAAGGACAACCCGGATCGCCGGATTTTCGTGCGCGGCGACAAGGACCTGCCTTACGGCAAGATCATGGAAATCATGGGCACGATCACCCAGGGCGGCTTCACCCGTGTTGCGTTGCTGGCCGAGCAGACCGGAACCGGTCCCGCCGCGCCCCCGCCGGGACGCGCTCCCACGCTCGCCCCTTCTCTTGTTCCTGGCCTGACCCCTCCGCCGGGCCCGGCTCCGGCGCCCGGAGCGAGACCGGCGCGGCCCAAACCGGGCTGATGCCACGGCGATGCCGGACTTCTTTCCTTCGGTTCTGACGGCCTCCGGGCGGCTTTTGCCGCGCGACAAGCGGCTGCGTCTGGGTGGCGCCGTTTCTCTGATCGGACATGCCGCGATCTTCGTGGCGCTGCTCGTCAATCTGCCCGCGCGGAAGGTTGAGGACGAGAAAATCCCGGAAACCGCTGTCGAGATGATTTTCGACGGCCGCGCGAAGACCACGATCAAGGCCCCCACCCCGGCGCCGATTCCCGCGCCATCGAAGGAAATCAAACCGCCCGCGCCGCCGGTGACCGAGGCGCCGAAGCCCGAACCGATCGAGGCGCCACCGCCGCCACCGCCGCCACCGCCCCCGCCGGAGCCGCCAAAAATCAGCCGTCCTTTGCCGGTGCCGCCGTCCGAACTGCCGCCGCCGGAAACCAGCCCGCGGGAAGCCCCGGTCGTGCCGCCGCCACCCGCGCCGCCCGCGCCGCCACGGGAGGCTCCGCCAAAGCTGCTCGCGCCGCCGGCCCCGCCGCCGCCGGACAAGCCGCCGCCGGCACCGCCCAGTCAGACGGCGCAGCCGAACCCGACGCGGAACATGGCGCCGAACAGCGCGGCCTTGGAGGCGACGTTGTTACGCCTGCGCCAGCAACAGCGGCAGACGGAACCGCCGCGCGCGCGGCCCAATCCTCAGGCGGGCGGGCAGCCGGACAGCGGCGGCAACCCGGCGGCGAACGACACCGAGTCGCTCAGTGCCTCGCAGCGTGGCGCGATTGGGGCGCATGTGCGGGAGTGTTGGACCAAGGATTCAGGGGCGCGCGATCTGGACAAGCTCAGCGTCATGCTGAATGTCGTCACCGATGCCTCAGGCACGGTGCGGGTCGCGGCCGTGGCGGAGGAGGATCGCGCGAAGTTGTCCGATCCGGTGTTTCAGTCCTTTGCCGAGCGCGCGGTGCGCGCCGTACGCGACGTCCGCTGCGCCACCCTGCCACTGCCCAGTCCAATGCTGGGCCGTAACAATAACCTGACTTTCCGGTTCCGGCCGTGATAATTTCCCCGAAGCACGCGAAACATGGGTGCCCCCAGATGATCCTGCTCCCTTCCCCCGCTTTCCGCCGGCGCGACGCGATGTTGACAGCGCTTGGTTCCCTGGCGGCGCTGGCGGCGCCCCTTCCGGTCCTGGCCCAGGAGACGGGGGGCGGACGGACGGCGGCGATCGATGTGAGCAATGCGCGCAATGCACCCATTCCGATCGCCATCCCCGACATGGGCGGCGGTCCTCTGGGTGCCAGCATTTCCGGCATTATCGCCAACGATCTGGGCCGCAGCGGGTTGTTCCGGCCGCTGGAGCGCGCGGCTTTCATTCAGGGCGGCGCCACCGATGGCGGCGCGCCCAACTTCGAAAACTGGAAACCCACCGGTGCGCAGGCACTGGTCACCGGCCAGGTCTTCGACGATGGCACCCAGGTGCGCGTCGAATTCCGGCTGTGGGACGTGCTGCCGGGCACGCAAATCCAGGGGACCGCCTTCACCGCGCCGCGCGCCAACTGGCGCAAGGTGGCGCATATCGCCGCCGACGCGATCTATTTGCGGCTGTTGGGGGAGAAGGGGTATTTCGATACGAGGATCGCCTACGTGTCCTCGCAGGGGCCAAAGGAGCGGCGGATCCGGCGGCTCGCGATCATGGATCAGGACAGCGACAATCAGCGTTTTCTGACCGACGGCGCCTGGCTGGCGCTGACGCCGCGGTTCAGTCCGGTGCGCGACGAGATCGTTTACATGAGCTATGCCAACAACCAGCCACGGGTTTACGCGCTGAACACATCGACGGGGGCGCAATCGGCTCTGGGCCGGTTCGAGACGATGACGTTCTCGCCGCGATATTCGCCGGATGGCGGGACGGTGGCGATGGCAGCGTCGAACGGCGGCGGGTCGGATATCGTGTTGGTCAGTGGCGGGGCGGCGCGCCGGATCACGAGTTCGGGCGCGATCGATGTCAGTCCGTGTTTCAGTCCGGATGGGAAGCGGATCGTGTTCGCGTCGGACCGGGGCGGCGATCAGCAGATTTATCTGATGGGGGCCGATGGGTCGGCGCCGAAGCGGATCAGCTTTGGCAGTGGCCGCTATGGAACTCCGGTGTGGTCGCCGCGCGGCGACCT
>JAYWAX010000322.1:0-5290 GCA_043782125.1 Acetobacteraceae bacterium
CGGGAGGCGCTTTCCGCAGTTTATCGTGGCCACCCTCGCAATGGTGTACCGCTCCCGATGGCCCGCTCGGGGGCGTGCCATGACGCGGAGAGGACGTCGCGAACGGCACGGCGATCGGACGGGAGGCGCTTTCCGTGGTTTATCGCGGCCACTCTCGCAACGCGGTACCGCTCCGGATGGCCCGCTCGGGGGCGTGCCATGACGCGGAGAGGGCGTCGCGAGGGGTCAATTGTCTCGGCGGTTACCCGATGGATGTCCCGAATGGCGGTTACTCGATGGATGTCTCGAATGGCGGTTACTCGATGGGCGTCTCGAATGGCGGTTACCCGCCGGTCACGCTCATGTGACGGACCACGCCGGGATCGGTCTTTTTCCGGTCGATGATGAAATCGTGGCCCTTGGGCTTGCGCGCGATCGCGGCGAGGATTGCGGCTTCCAGATCATCGTCCGACACGCCCGCGCGCAGCAGCGGCCGGAATTCGGCTGAGTCGTCCTGGCCGAGACACATGTACAAGGTGCCGGTGCAGGTCAGGCGGACGCGATTGCAGCTCTCGCAGAAATTATGGGTCATCGGCGTGATGAACCCGATACGGCGGCCGGTTTCGCGAATGTTGAAATAACGCGCCGGGCCGCCGGTGCGATGGTCGGAATCTTCCAGCGTCCAGGTCCGGCGCAACCGCCCCCGGACCACCGAAATCGGCAAATACTGGTCCGCCCGGTAACTGTCGATTTCGCCCAATGGCATCGTCTCTATCAGGCAGAGGTCGAAGCCGTGTTTCCCGCACCAGGCGATCAGGCCGTCGAATTCATCCTCGTTCACGCCCTTCATCGCCACGGCGTTGATGCGGATCGCGAGGCCTTCCGCCTTGGCCGCGAAAATTCCCTCCAGAACCGTGTCGATATTCCCCCGGCGGGTGAGCTGGGTGAAGCGCGTCGGATCCAGCGAGTCGAGCGATACGTTGATGCGCCGCACCCCCGCCGCGTAAAGGCTGGCCGCGTACTTCGTCAACTGAGTCCCGTTGGTGGTCAGGGTCAGTTCAGTCAACCCGTGGCCCAGGCGGCGGCCGAGAGACTGGAACAGACGGACGACATCGCGCCGGACAAGAGGCTCGCCGCCGGTCACCCGCAGTTTGGTCGTGCCGAGACGGACGAACGCGCCGCAGAGGCGATCGAGCTCTTCCAGCGTCAGCAGCTCTTTCTTGGGGAGGAAGGTCATGTCCTCCGCCATGCAGTAGGTACACCGCAGATCGCATCTGTCGGTGACGGAGACGCGCAAATAGCTGATGGGCCGGCCAAATGGATCGATCATGGAGACTAGGTTACTCCGTATCTCGGCGCCTGGTAACTGCCTGGGTTTTCCGGCGATCAGGCCCCGGCGTGGTCCGTCTGTTGCGGTGGAGATAAGCTGTCCGGCGGCGCATTCAACAGCGCGCGATACGCCGGCGCCCGGTCGTGGAATAATTGGTGCCACAGTTCCAGGCTCAGAAGGCCCCAGGTCTTGCGCGAAAACCGCTCGCTTTTGCCGAAATTCGCCAGGATCGCGCCGGTGTTGAAGAACGGGCGGGAGCGGGAGCGTTGGGTGGCGAAGACATCGTGGACAAATTCCGACAGTTCCCCTGAAAACCACTCATTTAAGGGCACCGGGAATCCCATTTTATCCCTCCGCCCCCTTAAATCCGCCGGCAAATCCTGGGCGAACGCCTGTTTGAGGAAATATTTCATTTGCCCGTCGCGGAATTTTACCGTGGCGGGAATGGTCGCGGCGAATTCGACGATGCGGTGATCCAGCAACGGCACGCGGGCTTCCAGACCATGCGCCATCGACATGCGGTCTTCGACCTGCAACAGCGCGGGCAGCAGGCACTTGAAGTCGAAATGAGTCATGGAATCGAGATAGGCTTCTTTCCGCACGTTGCGCTCTGAATTGAAGATCGCGCCGAATTTTGCCACGACTGCGGTCTTGTCGATCGCGGACCAATCGACTTCGTCCGTCATGTCGGTGGACCGATCGATCAGCCGGAAATAGCGTTCGTCCAGCGGTCCGAACAAGCCTTGCGAGAAGAGCTGGCGGATCAGCGGTTTGTATTCCTGCAGCGAATTAAGGTGCGGAATGATCGATTCCGGCGTGACGACGAAATTGCCGTCGCGGTAGGTGCCGTCGATCGCGGCTTTGATCGCCTGTTCGAAATACGCGATCAGATATCTTGCATAGCCGCCGAAAATCTCGTCGCCGCCTTGCCCGCCCAGTACGACTTTCACGTGTTTCGCCGCCAGGCCGGAGACCATATATTGTGGGAAGGAGCCCGGTCCCGCGACAGGTTGATCCAGGTGATAAATGATTTTTTCGATCGAATTCTGGAAATCGGCCGCGGCAATATCGATCTCGTGCAAGGTGCTGCCAGCCATTTTCGCGGCCGAGCGGGCGAAGCCGCTTTCGTCGTAGCCGGGGTACTGGGTGAATTTGCCGTGGAACCCGACATGACCCGCGCTTTCCGAACGTCCGGCCAGGATCGCGATCAGGCTGGAGTCAATTCCGCCAGAGATATAGGCGCCCACAGGGACGTCGGAGCGCAGATGCATCCCGATGGACTCGTCCAATAGCTCTTGCATCCGGTTGGTGAACCAGGCCGGCGTGTGGTCCAGGTCGATTTCATAATGCACATCCCAATACCGGGAGATTCGTACAGCGCCGTTATCCACTGTCAAAAAATGGCCGGGCATCAACTGGTGGACGTGGCGGAACAATGTGCCTTCGCCAAGCGTGTGTTGGAATGTGAGATATTCGCCCAGTGCTTCTGGGTCGGTTGCGATTTCCGGCAGGACCGGCATCAGCGCCTTCATCTCCGACGCGAAATACAGGACGTCATCGACCACGGCGTAATACAGAGGTTTGATACCGAAGCGGTCGCGCGCCGCGAACAGGCGGTTGCCATCCCACAGTGCGAAAGCAAACATGCCACGCAGGCGGTTGAGGCACGCGGTGCCCCATTTGGCATGGGCCGCCAGGATTGTTTCGGTATCGGAGGCCGAACGAAAGGGCCAGGACGATGCGAGCTCGGCGGTCAGTTCCCGATAGTTGTACATTTCGCCGTTATACGTGATGACGCTGCCATCGGCGCCGATCATCGGTTGGTGTCCGGACGGCGACAGGTCGATGATTGCCAGGCGGCGGTGCGCGAAGCCGCAGCGCCCGTCCGGCGAGCTCCAGAAGCCGTGTCCATCGGGTCCGCGATGGGCGATCAGCGCGCTCATTGCCGAGAGTTTGGCCTGAAGCCCTGGAACAAGGTGGCGGGAGAGGGAAACGGCTCCGGCGATCCCACACATACGATTTATCAGCCTCCGGCGCGAAAGAGGTTCTCTTACCGGATGGATCGGCGATTTGACATAGGCGCCGGGATTTTGGCCCGGCGCCGTTGTCCGGTCAGCAATCCAACCGATAGACCCGCCTGGCCGTGCCCGCGTAAATCGCCGCCTTTTCATCCGCTGAGGCGCTCGCGGTCAGCCGCTTCAGGGCGTTGAACAGGCCTGCGTAGCCGATCCCCATTTTTTCGACCGGAAAATTGCTTTCGACGACGCAGCGATCCGCGCCGAACAATTCCACGCAGGTTTCGACATAGGGGCGCCAGGCGTTGGCGAGGTCTTCCGAGGATGGCGGCGCGTCCATGGCCATATAATCCAGTGCTGCCAGCCGCATCATCATGCCGCCCAGTTTCATTGTGACGTTCTGGCATTTTGCCAGTTCGGCCACGTCTTTTTTCCATGCGGCGAAGACCTCGGCCTGCTTGCCCGCGTGGCGGCCATAGCCCAGGGGACCGCCGCAGTGACCCATGATGATGTTGGCGTCGGGGAAGGCGCGCGCGAGATCGACGATATCCGGAAGTTGCGGATGGAAGCCCCAGGCGTCCAGCGACAAGCCCAACGCGCTGAGGCGCTTCATGCCCTGCCGGAAATCGTCGCGGAGATAAAGGCCGGGTTGAATGCCGGGCGCGCTGTTGCCGATGATGGGATCGGGATCGTAACCGGAGGAATGCCGCACGCCCCGGAACCGTCCGCCGCCCGCGCGTATCTGGGCTTCCAGCACGGGGGTGACCCAATCGCCCGCGGTCAGATCGGCGTAGCCGACGATGCCGGCGGCGACCTTGGTTTTGCCGTATCCGCCGGACCCGCTCATGGCGGCGATGCCGGCGACGAATTCGGTCTCGCCGACGGGCTTCATCTGCTCGGGCCCATCCGCGCGATACATGGAGTGGCATTGCAAGAACACGCTGCCGACGATGTTGTGGCCGGTGTTGCAGTCGGCCAGGAACTCGTCGATCAAATAGCGGAATTCCGGCACTTCCCAGGACTCACCGCGCGCGCCGCCGCCTTTTCGCATCCAGAGGTGATGGTGCGTGTCGACGATGGGCAGGTCTGGATCGAGGATCGGTTCTGGGGGCGCTTTCGCGAGCCAGGAGTCGCGGATCGGGAAGATCCGCCCGAACTGGGTTTTGGTTTGGGTGCCGCTCATGGCCGTTGCTCCGGATCGGTTGGTTGGCGCCATTGGCGCACAGCGCCGCGACGGGCTCAAGCCATTGGGCTTTGAGCTTTGGCGGTGCTTTCCCGATCAGGCGGCCAGTTTGTCCAGTTCGCGCAGGATCGATTCGCCCATGACATTGGTGCCGACCCGTGCGGTGCCGGGTCCCATGATATCGGCCGTGCGCAGTCCGCTGCCAAGCACATTGATGCAGGCTTTTTCGATCAGCGCCGCGTCTTCGTCCATGTTGAATGAGTAACGCAGCAACATAGCGAAACTCAGGATTTGCGCAATCGGATTGGCGATGCCTTTGCCCGCGATATCCGGTGCGCTGCCATGGATCGGTTCGTACAGCGCGTGCCGTTTGCCGGAGTCTTGCACAGCGCCCATCGTGGCCGAGGGGAGCATGCCGAGGCTGCCGGTGAGCATGGAGGCGAGATCGGAGAGGAGGTCGCCGAAGATGTTAGAAGTCACGATCACGTCGAATTGTTTCGGTGCCCGCACCAACTGCATCGCGCAGTTGTCGGCGTACATGTGGGACAGTTCCACGCCGGGAAACTCGCGATCGCGCAGTGCGGTCATGGTCTGGCGCCAGAACAGGCCGGATTGCATGACATTGGCTTTCTCGACGCTGCACACGCGGTTTTGCCGTTTGCGCGCGAGTTCGAAGGCCACCCGTCCGACGCGTTCGATTTCGTTTGTGGTATAGGTTTCGGTATCGAAACCGCGCTGCTGCCCGTCAGGCAGGGTTTCCACGCCGCGGGGTTCGCCGAAGTA
>JAYWAX010000323.1:0-5281 GCA_043782125.1 Acetobacteraceae bacterium
TTACAATTCTTGTCGGGGGCATCGTCGGAAATGGCAGTACCAGCAACCACGCGGGCGGCGGCGGGGGGGGAGGAAGCTTCGTGTTCGTCAACGGCACGACCGCGCTGGCGATCGCGGGTGGTGGCGGCGGCACCGGCGGCAGCGCCAGCCGCGCGGGCGCGAGTGGTGTTTTTGGGCACCCGGATGGCTTCGAGGGCGGGTATGGCGGCACCGGCGGAGGGACTGGCGGGGCCGGCGGCTCGGGTGGCCTGTTTTATATGGCTGGCGGGGGCGGAGGCGGCATTTCTGGCAACGGGGGAACCGGCGGCAGCATCGTCCCCGGGGCTGGCGGGTCGGGAGGCAGCGGGTTTGCCGCAGGCGGAGCCGGCGGTGCGGGCGGCATCGATAGTGCGGGTGCCCAGGGTGGGGCGGGCGGCTTCGGCGGTGGGGGCGGCGGCGGTTCGTATGCGGGTTCCGACGGCGGCGGTGGCGGCGGTGGCGGTTACAGCGGCGGCGGCGGCGGCTTCGCCTTTTTCGGCCGCGGGTTCGGCGGTGGCGGTGGCGGCTCCTTTCTCGCGCCGGACGCGACAAACCCGATCGGCGTCTTCGGGCAAAGCAGTTCCACCGGCGAGGTGGACATTGTCTTTCTGACCGCCGTCGATCTTCCGGAACCTGGGAGTATCGCCTTATTGTTGACCGGGTTGGGCCTGTTGGCCGCTTCGCGCGGATCGACCGCGCGCCGACGGCGGACCTTGGCGGGCGGCGCGTTGGCCTGATCGCCGCGCGCGGTTTGTTTCGCGTGCCGGAGTAACGCATGAGTCCGCGGGAGGCACACTGGCACTGGCACTGGCGTGGGCGCTTGCGCCCCTGCACTTGATCTCTCGCCAAGCGTCCGGTAGGTCACGAACTGAAATTCCAACCGGGAAATCCTGGCCGGTGGCGTCTTGCGACGCCGGTCGGCGACGCAACGAGGTAGTCGGTCCATGCAGCTTCCGAAGCGGCTTTCAGCCGCATTGTTTTCCTTGGTGTTTCCGCCACTCGCGGGGCTCTTCTCCCGGGGCGCGCTGGCCCAGACCCCGCGTCCGTGGGGCATGGACATGCAGGCGGCGGCCAGCCCGCTGAAACAGGCGATCATCGATCTCCACAATCTCGTGCTGGTGATCATCACAATTGTTACGATTTTCGTGGCCGTGCTGCTGGTATGGGTCTGTGTCCGCTATAACGAAAAGCGGAACCCGGTGCCCAGTCAGACCAGCCATCATACGGGTCTGGAAATCGCCTGGACGGTGATCCCGGTTCTGATCCTGGTGGTCATGGCCATTCCGTCGTTCCGGCTGATCTACTACCTGGACCGGACCCCGGAGCCCGACATGACCGTGAAGGTCACCGGGCATCAGTGGTACTGGCAGTACACATACCCCGATAACGGCGATATCGACGTCGAAAGCCGCTATGTCCGCGACGAGGATCTGAAGCCTGGGCAGTTGCGTCTGCTGGAAGTCGATAACCGGATGATCATCCCGGTCGGCAAAAAAATCCGCATCCTCAGCAACAGCGTCGATGTCATTCACAGTTTCTTCGTCCCGTCTCTGGGCGTACAGCGCTATGCCATTCCCGGCCGGACCATCGAGTTGTGGCTGACGGCGGACAAGCCCGGCGTTTATTACGGGGAATGTAACCAGATCTGCGGCCAGGATCACAGCAAGATGCCGATCGCGGTGCAGGCGGTGTCCGAGGCCGACTTCAAGAAATGGGTGGCCCAGAACAAGAAGGCCGCCAGCATTGCCCCGGCGGCGGCACCGATCCGCATGCTGGCGTCCGCCGAGCTGACCGCGCCCCAGGAGATTCGGCGCTGACCCCTCGGGTCCGCGCGTGAAGGAGACAGACGATGGCTGAGCCGACCTATGGTCACGACGCGCACGCAGCGCACGACGATCATCACCACGACCACAAACCGACCTTCGTGCAACGCTGGCTGTTCAGCACGAACCACAAGGACATCGGCACGCTGTATTTGATCTTCGCCGTCATCGGCGGGACCGTGGGCGGTGGCCTGTCCATGATCATGCGCATGCAGTTGCAGTTCCCAAACAACCACGTCGTGACCTCGGGCCAGGAGTGGAACACGATCGTCACCACTCACGGGCTGCTGATGATCTTCTTCTCGGTCATGCCCGCGCTGATCGGCGGCTTCGGCAACTGGTTCATCCCGCTGATGGTCGGCGCCCCGGACATGGCGTTTCCGCGACTGAACAACATCAGCTTTTGGCTGCTGCCGCCCGCGTTCGTGCTGATCTGCATCGGCCTGGTCATGGGCGAGTCGGGCTCCGGCTGGACTCTGTATCCGCCTTTGTCGAACGCGACCTACGAAGCCGGGATGGGGATGGATTGCACCCTCTTCGCCCTGCATCTGGCGGGCGCGAGTTCGATCCTGGGGGCGATGAACTTCATCACAACCATCTTCAACATGCGCGCCCCCGGCATGACGCTGCACAAAATGCCGCTGTTCATCTGGGCTGAGCTGGTGACGGCGTTCTTGCTGGTGCTGTCGGTGCCGGTGCTGGCCGCCGCCATCACGATGCTGATCTGCGACCGTAATTTCGGCACGGCCTTCTTCGACCCCGCGGGCGGCGGCGATCCGGTGCTGTTCCAGCATCTGTTCTGGTTCTTCGGCCATCCCGAAGTGTACATCATGATCCTGCCCGGCTTCGGGATCGTCAGCCACGTGATCTCCACCTTCTCGAAGAAACCGATCTTCGGCTATCTGGGCATGGTCTACGCGATGATCGCGATTGGCGTGGTCGGCTTTGTCGTGTGGGCGCACCACATGTACATGTCGGGAATCGACGTCGACACCCGCGCTTACTTCATGGGCGCGACAATGGTCATCGCGGTGCCCACCGGCGTGAAAATCTTCTCCTGGATTGCGACGATGTGGGGCGGGTCGATCCGCTTCGACACGCCGATGCTCTGGGCGATCGGCTTCCTGTTCGTGTTCACCCTTGGCGGCGTCACCGGGGTCGTCTGCGCCAACGCGGGCATCGACGAGATCATCCACAACACCTATTACATCGTCGCCCACTTCCATTACGTGCTCTCACTGGGCGCCGTGTTCTCGATCTTCTGCGGCTGGTATTATTGGATCGGCAAGATGTCGGGCCGCCAGTATCCGGAATTCTGGGGCCGGGTCCACTTCTGGATGACCTTCGTCGGCGTCAACCTGGTGTTCTTCCCGCAGCATTTCCTTGGCCTGGCCGGCATGCCGCGCCGTTACCCCGACTACCCCGACGCCTTCGCCGGCTGGAACTACGTGTCGTCCGTCGGTGCCTATATCAGCGGTGCGGCGTTCCTGGTCTTCCTGTATGTCTGCTTCAAAACCTTCACCTCGAAGGTGCAGGTGGCCGACAATTATTGGGGTGAGGGCGCGACGACCCTGGAATGGACCCAGACCTCCCCGCCCGCGTTCCACTCGTTCCTGGAGCTGCCGAAGATCAAGTGAGCGACATTCGTTCATCGTTGTCCGATGTTGGCGGGGAAGAGTCATCTTCCCCGCCAATGCGTTCGGCCGAGTCCCGGGATTCCGATGTCCGGGATTGGATCGCCCTGCTGAAACCGCGGGTCATGAGCCTCGTGGTGTTCTCCGGGTTAATCGGCCTGCTGGTCGCACCGGGACATCTGCACCCCATCCTGGCTTTCACCGCGGTCCTCTGCATCGCCGTCGCCGCGGGCGCCTGCGGGGCGATCAACATGTGGTACGATCGCGATATCGACGCCATTATGCGCCGGACCCGGGACCGGCCGATCCCCGCCGGACGCATCGAACCGGGGGCCGCTTTGGGTTACGGCATCACCCTGGCCATCGGCGCCGTCATCGTCATGGGACTCGCGGTCAATCACACCGCCGCGAGCGTGCTGGCGCTGTCGATCGGCTTCTATGTTTTTGTCTATACGATGTGGCTGAAACGCCGCACGCCGCAGAATATCGTCATCGGCGGCGCCGCCGGAGCCTTCCCCCCCGTGATCGGTTGGGCCGCCGTCACCGGATCGGTCGATCCGATCCCGGTCATCCTGTTCGCCATTATCTTCATCTGGACCCCGCCGCATTTCTGGTCGCTCGCGCTGTTCGCGAATGACGATTATCGCCGTGCGGGCGTGCCGATGCTGCCCGTGGTCGCCGGCGGCAAGGAAACCCGGCGCCAGATCGTCATTTATACGCTGCTCCTTGTTCCCCTGACCCTTGTCCCCTGGTTCCTCGGCTTTTCGGGCACGGTCTACGCCGTCGCGGCCGCCGCCCTGGGTCTCGGCTTTCTGGCGAGCGTTTATCGTGTCGCGACCGACCGGCAGGACGAAACCGGCGTCAGCCTCACCAACGACGCCCCCGCGCGCGCGGCGTTCAAATACTCCATCGCCTATCTCTTCATCCTGTTCGCGGCACTTGCCATCGACCATTACGTAGGCTGAGCCATGGCCCACCCCCCCAGAATGTCCGAAGACGACGCCGTCGCGTTCCGCCGCCGGCAACGCGGCCGCAACCTGGCGATGCTGGGAGTCCTTGTGGGACTTGTAGCGCTGTTTTTCGCCATAACCATCGTGAAGATGACGCATCGCTGAATGGACACACGGCGCGCCAACCGGCTGGTCGCGACCGCGTTTGTGGCCGTCGCTCTGGGCATGGTTGGCCTGTCCTTCGCCGCCATCCCGCTCTACCGCATGTTCTGCGCCGCGACCGGTTATGGTGGCACGCCGAAAATCGGTGCGGCGCCCGCCCCCGGCGGAACCGGGCAGACGATCAAGGTGCGGTTCAACGCAGATACCAATCCCGGCCTGCCCTGGACCTTTGCCCCGGACCGTCTGGAGGTGATCGTGCCCCTCGGCGAGGACAACCTCGCCGCCTACACCGCGCACAACAAGGCGCGCACGCCGGTCACCGGAGTCGCGCTTTATAATGTGACGCCGGAAAAGGCCGCAAAATATTTCCACAAAACCGCGTGCTTCTGTTTCAACCAGCAAACGCTGGACGGCGGGCAGACGATGGACTTTCCCCTCAGCTATTGGATCGATCCTGCGATCGCGACCGATCCAAACACGCGCGACGTGAAAGTCATTACTTTGTCCTATACTTTTTTCGCGTCGCTGAAGGACGCCGACAAAGCCGGGGCCCTTGCCAAGGCTGGCCCGCACGTCGGCTCGGACCCGCAAGCGAACTAGGCTCCAGACTCGATTAGATCCACCATCTGATGATCGCGGCCAGAATGACTGTCGCGGTGAAATTTCTGGCGAGTTTGTCATAACGTGTGGCGAC
>JAYWAX010000324.1:0-14535 GCA_043782125.1 Acetobacteraceae bacterium
AAGGCGTGCCCGGTCCATGAAATCCTCCATCCCTGGAGGGACATTGGACCGGACACTTCACGAGCTACGAAAGCCGGACAGATCTCGAGCTAGCCACACCCCAACGCCTTACCAGTGACAGCCCTCCAGGTTGCGGCTAGGCTTTCGGACGAGGACGTAAAAACCGAGGGAGATCGAGCGATGGCCATCGTCGATGCGCAAATTCACCTGTGGGGCACTGGCCTTCCCAGTAACATGTCGCATTGGCAGGTGACGCATTTCACGCCAGAGGAGGCGATCGTCCTGATGGATCAGGGCGGCATCGACGCTGCGGTCATTCATCCGCCGGGCTGGGATCCCGGCTCCAATGAAATGGCCTTCAAGGCAGTGGCGGATTATCCCGGCCGCTTCGCCATCATGGGCGCGGTGGCGCTGGACGATCCCGCCTCGCGCGCGAAAATTGCCGGCTGGCGCAAGCAACCGGGCATGCTGGGCTTGCGCTATACCTTTTTGCACGATCCTGCGCGGCAGAAGGCGCGCGACGGCGAATACGACTGGGTCTGGGCTGAGGCGGAAAAGGCGGGCGTGCCGATCGCGGTGCTGGCCACCGATTTGCTCGCCGATTTCGGCCGCATCGCCCAACGCCATCCCGGTCTGCGCATCACCATCGACCATCTGGGCGGGCGCGGCGGTCTGACGACATTGAAAGACGATGCCGCGATGACCCATATTCCCGAGTTGTTGAAACTCGCGAAAATTCCGAATATCGCGGTCAAGGCAACCGGCGCGCCGGGTTATTCGGCCGAGGCCTGGCCATTCCCGAAAATGCTGGGATACCTGCAACAAATCTTCGACGCGTTTGGGCCGGAGAGGATGTTCTGGGGCACCGATATTTCGAAAATGCCCTGTTCCTGGAAGCAATGCGCGACGATGTTCACCGAGGAAATGCCTTGGCTGAGCGCCGCCGACAAGAAATTGGTCATGGGCGACGCGCTGTGCGCCTGGTGGGGTTGGAACCGGGCGGGCTGACCCGCTTATCCGTTGAAATTCGCGATAAACAAGGAAATGTTCAACAATGTCCAATAAAAATACCAAAGGTAAGCCGGTCGCCGTCGTTGTGGGGGCCACGTCGAAATGGCAGTCCGATGGGCGCAACACCAGACTCGCGCATGGCAAGGAACTGGACGACAGCGTCATTCCCGTTGGCGCGCGCTGGGGTGTCGGCGGCGCCATCGCGCAGAAATTCGCCAAAGAAGGGTTTTTCACCGTCCTGACCACGCGGACTGGGTCCAATGCCGCCGCACTCGCCGCGGCGATCGAAGCCCAGGGCGGGGATTGCGCGATCGTGGAGTTGGATTTGTCGTCGCAGGAGTCGGTCGCGACCGCCTTCGCCACGGTGCGGCGCGACGCGGGCAATCCCGAGGTTCTCGTTTACAACGCCGGATATCTGGAGGGGCGCGACCTGCCGGCCGGCCAAGAGCTGCTGGAATACATCTCGGTCGAAATGTTCGACGTGGCGCAGCACATCGCCAGCCGTGGGCCCTTCCTGGTCGCCCAGGAAGTGCTGCCGGCGATGCGGGAAAAAGGCGAGGGATCGTTCTTCTTCTCCAATAACTCCAAATCCCTGCGCGGGAAAAAACGCTACACCGGGGAATCGCTGTATTATCCGCGCGTCATGATGCGCACTTTGGCGCAGGTGTTGACCGAGGAATATTCGGAACACGGTGTTCACATCGCCAACATTGTGATCGACGGCACCATTGACTCGCCGGGCACGCGGGCTCTCACCAAAGTCCAGAACCAACCCGATTTGATCATCAACCCCGTCAAGATCGCCGAGGCGTTCTATTATCTGCACACACAGGATAAATCTTGCTGGACGCACGAGCTACAACTGACTCCGTTCTCGACCAAACCGAGCTATTGATAGTAAGCGCCACTGTCTGGGACAGCGGCTTTCGCGGCCGCGAGAGAGGTACCGATGGACACGATGACAGACAACACGCATTTGCCTCTGGATGTGGACTCCCAACCTTTGGTGCGCGCCGCGATGGCGATGCGGCCAATGCTGCGCGGCTTTCAGGCGGAAATCGAGCGCGAGCAGCGTTTCCCCGCCGAACTGGTCGCCGCGATGCACGAAGCCGGGTTCTACCGCATGACCATCCCGCGCGTTCTCGGCGGCCTGGAAACCGACACGCTGACCTTTCTCCGCGTCGTGGAAACCCTGGCCGAGGGCGTCGGGTCGGTTGGCTGGAACACCGTGAATAACGGAGTGATCCAGTTGGTGACACTCGGTTTGCCGGACGACGGCGTGCAGGAAGTCTACGCGGGCGGGAAGGGGACCGTCATCGCGGGCACCGCGGTGCAGGGCGGCGGGACGGCCGTGCCGGTGGACGGCGGTTACCGCGTCACCGGGCGTTGGAGTTTCGGTAGCGGCTGTCGGGAGGCCTCGTGGATGTTGGGCAGTTTCCAGATCCTCGACGGCGATAAGCCAAGGGTTGGTCCGGATGGCGGCGCGCTGTTCTGGCGCGGTGTGTTCAGGAAGGAAGAAACCACGGTCGTCCCGGGAAGCTGGGATGTCACGGGTATGCGCGGCACGGGCAGCTTCGACTGGACCGTGGAAAACCTGTTCCTGCCAGAGCGGCGGACGATGGTTCACGCGGGCGCGCCGCTGGATAATCAGTGGTCGCGCTGGCCTGGCATCGTTTATGCGCTGCCGGTGCAATGCTGGATCGGGCCGCATCACAGTTCCGTCCTGACGGGTATTTCTCGCGCGGGTATCGATGCGTTGATCGATCTGACGGTCGAAAAATCGTTACGCGGACGGCCGGGGATGCTGAAGGACAATCCGCAGGTGCAGGACGCGATCGGGCGGGCCGATGCGACGCTGAACGCGGGCCGTGTCTACCGAAGCGCGATGATCCGCGAATTATGGGATACGATCGCGGCGGGTGACGAAATATCATTGATGCAGAAGGCACGGTGCCGGCTGGCGTCCACCAATGCGGCGGATTGCGCGCGGATCGCTCTGGACCAGGTGTACCGTTGGGGCGGCAGCACATCGTTCCGCCGCGACTCGCGTATGGCGGAATGCTGGCGCGACGCGCAGGTGGTCGGCCAGACCGTGACGGTTGGTCCGGAATGGTATCCAATCGCCGGGCGGGCCTTGATGGGCCTGGAGCCCGGTTCGCGATTGCGTTAGGCGCCTGCCGTTTTCTTCATCCCTGGGCAAAAAGCCCAGGGATGGGAGGCGGCGCGACCGGTCCTACGACCCGAGATTGACGACTTCGACGCGGCGATTCCGCGCTTCGCCGGTCTGCGCGGGCTGTTCGACCAGGGGCTTTTCCTGCCCGAAACCGGCCGCTTCCAGGCGTGCGGCCGCGATACCGTGCTTTTGCGACAGATATTCGACGACCGCCGCGGCGCGCGCCTGCGACAGTTTCATGTTCTCGTCTGCCGAGCCGACATTGTCGGTGTGGCCGGCAATGCGGAACCGGAACGACGACAGCGCGGTGCTGGCCAGGGCCTTGCCCAATTCGTCCAGGCAGCCCCGCGCGGCGGGCGTCAGGCTCGCGGAACCCGACGGGAAATTCACCATCAACTGCACGGAATTGGACGCCGCAGCGGCGGGACCGCTCGCGCTCGCACAGCCAACGGCGGGATGCGCGGTCACGGCCGGGGCTTGAACGGCGGCAGGGGTGGGCTTCGCGGAGGGTGGTGCGGCGGGCGGGGTGCCGCCCAGTCGAATGCCGCGGGTGGTCATGTCGGTGGCGCCGCCGAGACCGCGAATGATATCCTCGGCGCTCATTTGCGCCCGCGCCTGCCCGGCCAGCAGCGCCAGCGCCACCGGCACGATCGTCGTCAGTTTCAGGATTGTTCGCATAATTTTTCTCCTTGGCCGAAAAACGCGGCGAGTCTCACTGAGCGATCAATAGGACTCTTTGCGGCTTCATTCAAGAAAAGATTATTTCGCGGGGTGCCTACCCGCCATTCCGCCGTCGCCGGTGCCGTGCCAGTCTGCGGCCAGAACAACATGAGAGGAAACCGTCCCGTGATGGACATTTCTGGCAAAACGGCCATCGTGACCGGTGCGGCGTCCGGTATCGGGCTTGGCATCGCGACGGCGCTGGCCGAGGCAGGCGCCAATGTGGTCATGGCCGATATTCAAAAAGACGCCGTGGAGCAGGCGGCGCATGCGCTGTCCGGCACCAACAAACAGGTCATGGCGGTGCGGATCGATGTCACACAGGAACAATCCGTGCTGGACGCGCTGGCGGAGGCGGAGCGTCGTTTCGGCAAATTGCATATCGCCTGCAACAATGCGGGTGTGCCGATGCACGGAACAAAGCTGATCGATGTGCCGGTGTCCGACTGGCAGTTTGTCATCGGTGTAAACATCTGGGGCATCATTCATGGCATCCGTCATTTCGTCCCCGCCATCCTGAAGCACGGGGAGGAAGGCCACATCGTCAACACCGCCTCCGTCGCCGGCTTCCAGAATCGACTGGGCACCCAGCAGGGGCCATATTCCATGAGCAAATATGCCGCATTGTCGCTGACGGAGGCGCTGGAACACGAGTTGGAAGGCACGAATATCGGTGTTTCCGTGCTATGTCCCGGTCCGATCGCCACGAACATCGCGCGCGGCGCCCGCAACCGGCCGGAGCACATGGGCGGACCTTTGGTGAAAGCCAATGACGAGGCGGTGCTGGCGGAACGGCTCGCCACCACCGGGTTAGATCCGAAGCGGGTCGGGGAGCGCGTGGTGGATGCGATCCGGACGAAGACGTTTTACGCTTTTGTCAGCGCGGTGCCGGCCGATGTCATTCGCGCGCGGCACCGGCGGATCGAGGCGGCGTTGGACAGCCCGTGGGTCACGCATTACTGACGGACGCCGTTCGATTTGCGACATAAGCGGGCGGCACCCGACGGAGGAAGACAATGTTGGAAACACGGGAAGGCGGTTGCCATTGCGGGCGGGTCAGATTCCGCGCGCGGGTCGATCTGGATTTGC
Organism: Acetobacteraceae bacterium; assembly: GCA_043782125.1. GTDB lineage: Bacteria > Pseudomonadota > Alphaproteobacteria > Acetobacterales > Acetobacteraceae > Rhodopila. The sequence continues at coordinate 4,994 of JAYWAX010000324.1, forward strand.
TGTCGCAATGCAGTTGCACGGTTTGCGTGAAAAAAGGAATTCTTCATCTGCCGGTCTTCCCGGCCGATTTCCAGTTGCTGCAAGGAAAGGACGCGTTGACGGTCTACATTTTCGAAACCGGTGTGGCGCGGCATCCGTTTTGTTCGCACTGCGGAATGCATCCCTTTTATGTCCCGCGTTCGCAGCCGGACAAGGTCTCCGTGAACGCCCGCTGCCTGGACGGTATCGACGGTCCGTCGTTGAAGCCCTCTCGGTTTTTCGACGGGAAGCACTGGGAGGACGCGCAGCGTAATCGGATCGCGGCCGGCGGGCATGTTCCGGTGCCTGGCGCGCATGGCGGGAAAACCTTGCAGGCGATTTTCGATCGGGAACAAAGGTAGCGGGTCGCGTTTGCGCGGCGGCGATGTTCCGGTAGGCTTGCGCCGGAGAACCGAAGGAGGATCGTCCATGTCCATTGAAATCGTCCCAACCGGCACGCCGGTTGGCGCGGAAATCCGCGGCGTCGATCTGTCCCAGCCGCTTGGCGACAATGTCTTCGCGACCATCGAACGCGCCTACGACGAATACGGCGTGATTTTCTTTCGCGATCAGCACATCTCGCCGCCGCAACAGGTCGCGTTCACCCGCCGCTTCGGCGAGATCGAATACAACATCTTCAGCGAGCGATGGAGCGTTCCCGGCAGTCCGGAAATCGTCGTTGTTTCCAATATCACGGAGGACGGGAAGCCGATCGGCATCAAACGCGCGGGCGAAAACTGGCACAGCGACATGTGTTACACGGCGCGCCCGCCGCGCGGCACGCTGCTGTTCGCCCTGGAAATCCCCAGTTTGCATGGGTTGACGTTGGGCGATACCGAGTTCGCCAGTGCCGCCGCCGCTTACGACGCGCTGCCCGATGCGTTGCGCCAGCGGATCGATGGCCGGAAGGCCATTTTCGATTTCGCCGCGCGCCGGCGCGCCTTTCCGCCGTCCGCGTCGGAAATCGAGCGCAATCCGCCGGTGCGCCATCCGGTCGTGCGGACCCATCCTCGCACCGGCCGTAAATGTCTTTATGCGATGCGCGACGATTGCACGGGGATGGAGGGGCTGGAGCAGGAGGACGCCGACTCCCTGATCGCCGCGCTCGCCGATCATATCGTCAAACCCTGCCATATCTATCGTCACCAATGGCGTGCGGGCGACGTGTTAATGTGGGACAATTGCACGGTACAACACCGCGCCATTCAGGATTACGACATGCCGCAACGGCGGTTGATGCACCGCACCACCATGGGTGGCGCGGTGCCCGCCTGACTCCGTTTCAGACCGCGCGTAACCGGCGGACCGGCTGCGCCAGTTCCTGGTAAACTTCCACGTAATCCTCGGCCATGCGGCGGGAGGTCCAGCGGCGGTCGAATGTCGCGCGCACGGTCGCGCGGTCCAATGTGTGGATTTTCTTCGTCGCCGCCACGGCTTCATCGACGTTGCCGACGATGAAACCGGACACGCCGTCGTCGATCACCTCGGGCACGGAACCAGAGCGGAACGCGATCACCGGCGTGCCGCAGGCCATCGATTCGATCATCACCAGACCGAACGGCTCCGGCCAGTCGATCGGGAAGATCAGCGCGTGCGCGCCCGACAGGAAGTCCGGCTTCTGCTGATCGTTGATCTCGCCGATGAATTCGACGTGCGGGTTGATATCGATCAGCGGCTTTATCACCGTATCGTAATAGACTTTGTCGGCGTTATCGACCTTGGCGGCGATCTTCAATTTCATCCCCGCCTTGCCGGCGATATGGATCGCCCGGTCCAGACCTTTTTCCGGCGAGACGCGTCCAAGAAACGCGGCGTATTCCTGCTTCACCGGTTGCGGCGTCAGAATGTTCGCGGGCATTCCGTGCAACACCGTGCGCACCCAGTTGAGGTGCGGGATCGGCTGGCGCTGGTTGTTCGAAATCGAAACGAACGGCGCATCCTTGAACGTTCCAAAGGTTTCGACGAACTCTTTCACATCGAGACGGCCGTGGATCGTGGTCAAAAACGGCACATTTTGCCGAGTGAACAGCGACAGCGGAAAATAGTCGATGTGAAAGTGCAGCACATCGAACTCGTCCTTGCGACGGTAGACCATTTCGACGTATTTATAATAAATCGCGACCCAGTCTCGCACGCTGGGGTCGAGCCGGATCGCCTCATCGCGCATGGGTGCCAATGTGGCGGAGGTGATTGAATCGCCGCTGGCGAAGAGGGTCACGTCGTGACCCATGGCGACCAGTTCCTCGGTCAAAGAATAGACGACGCGCTCGGTGCCGCCATATAGCTTGGGCGGAACGGCTTCGAACAACGGTGAAATCTGCGCGATACGCATGACAAGGTGCCCCGGGATGAGTTTCTGCTGACAGGCCGGTTTGTGCACCCCGATTATGGCGCCATTTCGGCGGCCCGCGGGGGCAGGCCGCAGGGTCCCATTTGGCCCAGGCCGAAATCCATCCTTGAAGCCGGTCGAAGTTTCCGGCAGGGTGACAGCGTCCCAGCCACCCGGCGCGGGAGAGAGCGGGTTTCGACTCGCCGCCGAAGGCGCAACCGGCCCCCGGAAACGCTCAGGCACAAGGGACCGCGCGGGGAACAGGGATCTCTGGAAAGCCGCCTCGCGCGAACGCGTGGGGCGCACCGACGGAGTAAGGGGTCATGAACCCCGAATCTCTCAGGTTCCGCGACAGAGGGGGGTCAAACCGCCGGTATTTCGCCGGAGGGATGGCCGCGCGCGGAGACCTGAATGACCGAACCTCTTCTGACGACACCGCTCGATTCGTGGCACCGGGCGCTTGGCGCTCGCATGGTGCCGTTCGCGGGGTATGCCATGCCCGTGCAATACGATTTCACCGGCGCGATGGCCGAGCGCTGCAAGGGCGGCGTGATGGCGGAGCACCTGCATTGCCGGGATAAAGCCGCGCTGTTCGACGTGTCCCACATGGGCCAGGCGATGCTGCATGGCAACGCCGTGGCGGCGGCGTTGGAGCGTCTGGTCTGTGGCGACATGATCGGCCTGAAACCGGGCCGCCAGCGTTACACTTTGCTGACCACGGACTCCGGCGGCATTCTGGATGACCTGATGGTGGCGAATCTTGGCGAAGAGGGCTGGTTCGTTGTCGTCAATGCCAGCCGCAAGGACGGCGATTTCGCCCATATCGGCGCGTCCATCCCGATGACCCGCATGGACGGGCGCGCGCTGCTGGCGCTGCAAGGCCCAATGGCGGCGGGGATCATGGCGCGGATCGGCCCCGAAGCGGCCGCACTTCCTTTCATGGGCGTGGTCCGGACAGAGGTGGCCGGCGTTTCCGCAATTGTGTCGCGTTCTGGGTATACCGGCGAAGACGGGTTCGAGATATCCGTGACCGAGGATATGGCGGTTACGCTGGCAGAACGGCTGATCGCGGAACCGGAAATTGTGCCTGCGGGTCTGGGTGCGCGCGATTCATTGCGGCTGGAAGCTGGGTTGTGCCTGTATGGCAACGACATTTCCGAGATCACGTCGCCCATTGAAGCGGGATTGACATGGGCGATTTCGAAACGCCAGAAAATGTCATGGGATTTCCCGGGTGGCGCGGCGATGCGCGATCAACTTGCAAACGGCCCGGCCCGGCGCCGGGTTGGAATCAGGCCGGATGGGCGCGCCCCGGCGCGGGAGCACACGCCGATCCTGACGCGGGACGGCCATGAAACGATCGGCGAAATTACGTCCGGCGGTTTCGGCCCGACGCTGAATGGACCGATGGCCATGGGCTATGTCCGCGCCGATTTCGCCGATGACGGATCGAAATTATCCTTGATGGTGCGCGGCAAAGCGATCCCCGCCACCGTTGTTGCGCTGCCTTTCGTCCCCCATTGTTACGTCCGCTGACAAGGATTTTTTCCATGCCCGCCAAGAAATCCGATACACGTTATACCAAAGACCACGAATGGGTCCGCCTCGACGGCGAAATCGCGACTGTCGGGATCACCGATCACGCGCAACAGCAACTCGGCGAATTGGTCTTTATCGAGCTACCGGAGCTGGAACGCGACGTCGCGGCGGGGGAGGCCTGCGCCGTCGTCGAAAGCGTCAAAGCGGCGTCCGACGTTTATTCCCCGCTCGCGGGACGGACCGCCGAGATCAACGAAACCATCGTCGAGGGTCCGGAAATCGTGAACAACGACGCGGAGGGCGAGGGCTGGTTCTTTCGGCTGGAACTCGACGATGTCGACAGCTTCGAGGAGCTGATGGACCAGGACGCCTACGACGAATTTCTGGAAACGCTGTGATTATGGACCCGCTCGCGGAGTTGACCGTGCTGGAGGCGGCGGACCGATTCGTTTCGCGCCATATCGGCCCCTCGGACGGCGATATTTCGGACATGCTGCGCGCGATCGGGCGTGTAAGCCTGGACGATGCCGCCGCTGCGGCTGTTCCGGAACCGATCCGGTCCAACCGGGCGCTGAACCTGCCGGCGGCGGTGGATGAGGCGGCGGCGATCGCTGAATTGCGCGGCCTTGCGGCGCGCAATGTCGTGAAAAAATCGCTGATCGGGATGGGGTATCACGGGACTGTTACGCCACCGGTGATTCTTCGAAATGTGCTGGAAAGCCCAGGATGGTATACGGCTTATACGCCGTATCAGGCGGAAATTGCGCAGGGACGGCTGGAAGCGCTGGTCAATTTCCAGACATTGATCTGCGAACTGACTGGCCTGGAAATCGCGAACGCGTCGCTTTTGGACGAGGCGACCGCCGCCGCCGAGGCGATGGCCATGGCGCATGCGATCGCGAAAACGAAATCCGACACGATCGCCATCTCGGACGACATCCACCCGCAGACTCGCGGCGTTCTGGCGACGCGCGCCCGTGCCTTGGGTCTTATTTTGGGTGGCGCGGATGCGGAAAAACCCTTTGCTGTCCTGTTCCAATATCCGGGCTCCACCGGCGAGGTTCGCGATTTGACCGCCGACATTGCCGCGGCGAAAGCCAAAGGCGCGATCGCGATCGTTGCCGCGGACCCGCTGGCGCTGACTGTGCTGAAATCGCCGGCCGCGATGGGCGCCGATATCGTCGTCGGATCGTCGCAACGTTTCGGTGTGCCGATGGGTTTCGGCGGGCCGCACGCGGCGTTTTTTGCGACTCGCGACGGGTTCAAGCGGCACATGCCGGGACGCCTCGTCGGCGTGTCGGTGGACGCGGCGGGCGAGCCGGCGATGCGGCTCGCGCTGCAAACGCGGGAGCAACATATTCGCCGGGAAAAGGCGACTTCCAACATCTGTACCGCGCAGGTGTTGCTGGCGGTAATGGCGGCGATGTACGCGGTCTGGCATGGGCCGGACGGTTTGCGCCGGATCGCCCAACGCGTGCATTTACAGGCGCGGATGTTGGCGGATTGCGCGACGCGCGGCGGGCATCGGGTGCGCCATAATTCGTTCTTCGACACGATTGTGGTGGAATGCGCGGCGCCCGATGCGTTGATGGATGCTGCGCGCGACGCCGGCTTTAATTTTCGCCGTGTGGATGCTGGCGCGGTGGGCATCGCGCTCGACGAAACCGTCACGCGCGACGATCTGACGGCGCTCGCTGCGCTGCTTGGAGCCCAGTTGTCCGGTGCTTTTCCGGCCGTGGACGTGTCGCGCGCGGAGCCGCTGCTCACCCAATCCGTTTTCAATCGTTACCATTCAGAGCACGAAATGCTCCGCTACCTGAAACGCCTCGAAGATAAAGACATCGCGCTGAACCGCGCCATGATCCCGTTGGGCTCCTGCACGATGAAGCTCAATGCCACCGCCGAAATGATTCCGGTCACATGGCCGGGTTTCGCCGATATTCATCCCTTTGTTCCCGAGGACCAGACTGCGGGATACCGGCGTCTGATCGGCGATCTCGCGGAATGGTTGCGCGAGGCAACCGGTTTCGCGGCGGTATCGTTGCAGCCGAACGCGGGTTCGCAAGGCGAATATGCCGGCCTGCTGGCGATCCAACGCTGGCACCGGTCCCGCGGCGAGTCCCATCGCGACATCTGTCTGATCCCGTCGTCGGCGCATGGCACCAACCCCGCCAGCGCGGCGATGGCGGGGTTGCAGGTTGTGGTTGTGGGTTGCGATAAAGAGGGCAATGTCGATGTCGTAGATCTTCGTACGAAAATCGCGTTGTACAGAGACCGGATATCCGCGCTGATGATCACTTATCCCTCGACTCATGGTGTGTTCGAGGTCGAAATTCGCGATATTTGTTCTGCGGTGCATGACGCGGGCGGACAGGTTTATATGGATGGCGCGAATATGAACGCGCAGGTCGGGCTGACCTCGCCGGGTTTGATTGGCGCCGATGTCTGCCATCTGAACCTGCACAAAACTTTCTGTATTCCGCATGGCGGCGGCGGGCCCGGCGTCGGTCCCATCGGGGTCGCGGCGCATCTGGTGCCGTTCCTGCCCGGCGATCCGCTGGATGAAAATGCCGGCGCTGTCTCTGCCGCGCCCTACGGCAGCGCGCTGATCTTGCCGATTTCCTACGCCTATATCCGGATGATGGGTGGCCCGGGGTTGAAACGCGCGACGGAGGTGGCGATCCTGAACGCCAATTATATCGCTGCGCGGTTGAAGAACGATTATCCGATTCTGTACCATGGTGCCAACGGTATGGTGGCGCATGAATGCATCGTCGATTGCCGTGGCTTCCAGGCGGAGGCGGGGGTCATGGTCGAGGATATCGCCAAACGGTTGCAGGATTATGGCTATCACGCGCCCACCATGTCCTGGCCGGTCGCGGGCACGTTGATGATCGAACCGACGGAGAGCGAGTCGAAAGGCGAACTCGACCGTTTCTGCGACGCGATGATCGCGATTCGCGCGGAGATCGCTGCCATTGGGCAGGGGCGCCTGGACAGGGCGGACAACCCGCTGAAAAACGCGCCGCATACCGCCCGTGAAATCGCGGCGAATGTCTGGACTCACGCCTATACAAGGGAACAGGCGGCGTTTCCGCTGCCCTTCGTCGCGGCCGCGAAATACTGGCCGCCGGTCAAGCGCGTCGACAACGTTTATGGCGATCGCAATTTGATTTGTACGTGTGCGCCGCTGGAGGCTTACGCGGCGGCGGCGGAATAGGGGCGAGATGCCCGATGGGGTTTGGCGAAATAGTATGATATTCGTTAAGACAGTCTGGCCGGAGGATGCCGTGACCGGCGTTAAACCAAGTGTCGTAATGCCCCTGCGCGGCGTCTTTTCCACGTCATTGCATGCCCCCGAGCGGGCGATCGGTGGCGGAATATAATAGCGAAAATGGGCACGATTGGCGGCGGAAAGTGCCTCTCGTCCAATCGCCGTGCCGCGCCCGATGGCCCGGTCGAGCCGTGCCATGACGTGGAGGCGAAGACTTACCAAAAATCGTCCTTTCCCGCAGCCGCCCTTAACCCGCATCTAGCTTCAGAATTTCCCCCGCCAGATAGAGGCTTCCGCAAATCAACACCCGCGCCGGGCCGGTGTCGCGCGGTAACCGCCGCAGCGCGTCCTCGGCGGTTGGACCGGGCCGGGCCACGCCGCCCGATGCCGCGACGATCGCCTCTATCGGCAATGCGTTGTGCTGGCCCGGTTCGGCGATCGCCCAGACCGAATCCGCGAGCGGAACAATCGGGCGGAGAAACTCCGTCGAATCCTTCGCCTGTTTCATGCCGACAATCACGTGCACAGGACGGCCGGACCAGGTCGCGATATGTTCCGCCAAAGCGATGCCGCCGCCGGGATTATGACCGCCGTCCAACCAGAGTTCCCAGTCCGGGGGCAAAGATTTCGCCAGCCGCCCGGTCAGACGCTGCATCCGCGCGGGCCAGTCGGCGCTGGCGATGCCCCGTGCGATGGCCTTCGCGCCGATGTCCGGCATCGCCGCGCGCAACGCCGCGATCGCGATGCCCGCGTTGTCGTATTGATGGGTACCGGCCAGGGACGGGAAGGGCAGGGCGATTTGCCCCGCCGCATCGATGTACCGCAACCCCGGCCCATGCGGCTCGATCGACCACGCCCGCCCGCGGCGCAGCAATGGCGTGCCCGCGGCGGCGGCGTCTTGTTCCAGCACGGCGAAAACCTCGTCCGGCTGCAAGCCCAGAGCGAGTTTCACACCGCGCTTCATGATCCCCGCCTTTTCATGCGCGATCGCGGTCAGGGTCGAACCCAGTAACTCCCGGTGATCCAGCGAAATCGAGGTGATCGCGCATGCCGCGGGGAAAGCGACGACATTCGTGGTATCGCCTCGCCCGCCCAGTCCGACCTCCAGGACGCAGAGATCGGCGGGTGTGGCGGCGAAAAGTTGGAAGGCGGCGGCGGTGATTACTTCGAACACCGTGATGGGCGCGCCGGCGTTGGCGGTTTCCACGTCCTCCATCGCCGCGATCAGATCCGCGTCCGACACCAGATGTCCCGCGATTCGAATACGTTCGTTGAAATGGACGAGATGTGGCGACGTGAAAACATGCACGCGCTGCCCCGCCGCTTCCCCCATCGCACGCAGAAACGCGCAGGCGCTGCCTTTGCCGTTGGTTCCCGCGACATGGATGACCGGCGGCAGACGCTGTTCCGGATGGCCCAGTTTGGCCAGCAGAACGCGCAGCCGGTCCAAGGTTAAATCGATCAGCTTCGGATGCAGCCCGTGCAGCCGTGCGACGATGCCGTCGATCCGCCCTTCGACCCCGGTCATGCCGCCGCCGGAAGTTCCTTAACGCGCAGCAACGAAATCAGCCGCGCGAGCGTGTTTCGCATGTCGCCGCGTTTCACCACCATGTCGATGATGCCGTGCTTCAGCAGATATTCGGCGCGTTGGAACCCTTCCGGCAATGTTTCGCGCACGGTTTGTTCGATCACCCGCGCCCCCGCGAAACCGATCAGCGCGCCGGGCTCGGCGATGTGGACGTCGCCCAACATGGCGAAGGAGGCAGAGACCCCGCCGGTTGTGGGATCGGTGAGGACAACGATGAAGGGCAGGCCAGCGTCTTTCACCAGCCGCGTGGCGATGACGGTGCGCGGCATTTGCATCAGGCTGATGGCGCCTTCCTGCATCCGCGCGCCGCCCGACGCGGTGAACACGATCAGCGGCACCTGTTGCAATACTGCGAGCCGCGCGGCCGCGACGACGGCCTCGCCCAGTCCGGCGCCCATGGAGCCGCCGATGAATGCAAATTCCATGGCCAGGACAACTGCGCCATGACCGCCGACGGTGCCGTGTCCGACGACCACGGCATCGTCGAGATGGGTTTTTTCGCGCGCTTCCTTCAGCCGGTCGGTGTAACGTTTGGTATCGCGGAATTTCAAGGGATCGGCCGCGACCTTCGGCAATTCGATGCGGGTGAAACCATCCTTGTCGAAGGTCCATTCCAGCCGCTCCAACGCCGTGCCGCGCATGTGGTGGCCGCAATCGGTGCAGACCTTCATGTTCGCATCTAGGTCTTTGGAGAAGATCATGCGCTGGCAGGCGGCGCATTGGCTCCACAGATTTTCCGGCACGTCGCGGCGCGTAAACAGGCCGCGGATTTTCGGGCGGATGACTTCGGTCAG
>JAYWAX010000325.1:0-14529 GCA_043782125.1 Acetobacteraceae bacterium
TTCGGTCAGGTAGGTGCTGTCGTGGGTGGGTGTGCCGTGGACCGCCAGAACGTCGCCATCGAGGTCGATCGTGGCGGGCAGGTCGAACAACTCCTGGCGCTGCGCCTCGGTCAACGTGGGATGGGCGAAGCGATCGACGGCGGGCTGACGGTCCAGCGGGCGGCCGTTCAGATAGCGGTCATGGTTGCCGCGCACCGTCGGGAGCCCAAGCGAGGTCAGCAGGTCCCAGGTTTCCCGCGGCCACAGCGGCCCGGCCACGCAATCGCCCAGATTGACGGTCGCATCCACGGCGCGGCCGCGAATATCGGCCAGAACGGCCTCCAGCGCGGGCAGATTGGCGTGAATGTCAGAGATAACGGCGAGGCGCATGGTGGGACCCTTGGCGATGCCCGATCCACGATTTTACCGGGTTTTCCGGCCATGGCGAGTCCGGGCCGCGTCCTTTTCCCTGGGCCGCTTCCACGCCCCGGGACGGCGCTTGGAAGAGGGGCCAGTTGGCGCGAAACCCCTGGCCTGCCTCAGACCTTTTCGACCTGGCTGTATTCCAGGTCCACCGGCGTCGATCGCCCGAAGATCGAGACGCTGACCTTGAGCCGGCCCTTGTCTTCGTCCACTTCCTCGACCGTGCCGTTGAAGCTGGCGAAGGGGCCGTCGGCCACGCGCACCTGTTCGCCGATTTCGAACAGCACCGCGGGACGGGCGCGTTCCACGCCTTCCTGGTTCTGCTTCAAAATCCGCAGCGCCTCCGCCTCACTGATCGGACTGGGCTTCATTTTCGAGCCGAGAAAGCCGGTGACTTTGGGGGTGTTCTTGACCAGATGCCAGGCGTCGTCGGTCAGATCCATCTTCACCAGGACGTAGCCGGGGAAGAATTTATGTTCGGTGTTGATCTTCTGGCCGCGGCGCATTTCCACAACCTGCTCGGTCGGGACCAGCACTTCCTCGAACTGCTCGCCCAGACCGCTCTGCGCCGCCTGCTCCTTGATCTGCTGCGCGATCTTCTTTTCGAAGCCGGAGTAAACGTGAACAACGTACCAGCGTTTGGCCATGATTCAGGATCCTTTTCAGAGATGCACGCCGAAGATCGCGCGCACGCTCAGGCCAATCGCCTGATCGACGACGAAGAAAAATATCGAACTCACCGCCGCCATCGCGAACACCAGCGCCGTGGTAACCAAGGTCTCCTTGCGGGTGGGCCAGGTGACCTTGGTCACTTCGGCCCGCACTTCCCGCGCGAATTTCGCCGGTTCGAACGCCACGCTCACCAAACTCCCATCAACAGAAAACACACCGCGCAGTCATATCCGCCAACAGGCCTGGCAGGGGTGGAGGGTCTCGAACCCACAACCTCCGGTTTTGGAGACCGGCACTCTAGCCAATTGAGCTACACCCCTAACGGCCCGCGCGAACCGAAGTACAACCCCGGATGGGACCCAAGGAAAGGGTCCGTCAGCGGGGTTCCACCAGACGACACGGCAGGGGGCGCAAAAAAGGGCGAGCGCGCCCGGAAGTCAAGGGGTACGTGCGCGCCCCCTCAACAACGGCGTGGAATCGGGCTCAGCTCGGTCAGCGTCGCCTTCATCACGAAGTCGCCAAAATCCATCGCCATGTCGTCCGCGACGCCATTTTCCCAATAGCGCATCCCGACTTCGTAGGTCGGAGTCGCCGCACCGCCCGCGTGGTCGAAAAACGCCAGCCTGACACGGGTATTCGCCAGCGGCGTCAGCATCTGGTGCTTTGTCTGGAATGGCGATTTCCAATCCAGGATGGCCACCGAACTGTCCTCGTATCCATTTTCGTCGGTGCCGTCGAAAAGCGGCAGACCGGCGAATTTCCGCCCTTCCCGCGCCGCGGCGAGAATCGCGGCCGTATGCGCCATCGGAAACACCGTGCCGCCCGGCAAATTGACTTTTTTGTCCTTCGGCACGCGATACTGGACCTCGCCCGGACCACCTGCGCGGGTCAGGCGGGCACTGCCATCCGTCTGGTTGGTGATCGTCGAGTCGGTCTTCTGCACCATATGGAACCGGAAACTCGTACCGTCCTTCGATTCCCAGGTGACGTAGTCCGACTCCATTTCGGTATCCTGACCTTCGCCGCTGGAAATCGTCATGCGCAGCCGCTGACGCGACGCCCATCCATCGCAGGTGTCGGTGACCTCATAGCCCATGGTGCCATGGGCGGCGGCGATCTGGCGTCCACCGCGGGAGGTATCGAGGACCAGTTGGTACAAAGCCCTGTGGGCCGCCAGCGGCACCACCGGGCGCGAGGGCACCGGCGGATTGGCGGCTTGCGTCACGCCGGCCGCCTGCACCGCCTTGACGGTCAGCGGCCCGCCCTGGGGCAAAGCCCAGACCAGACCGATGCCGAGAGCCAGCCCGATGGCTGTCGGCAGAAGAAACGCCGCTTGGCGGCCGCTGGGCAACAGGAAAGCCGCCAGGTGGGCGGAAACGCGCATGTAGGGACTCCATGAGACTCCGGCGAGCATCGAGACCGGCGAACATCACGATACCGGTCTGGGCCTCTGGAAGCCAGAGAACAGCGCGAACCACGTCGCATAATCGCCTTACGGCCGGGCAGCCGCGCGACCATCGCCGGGTTCAGGCCATCGTGGCGGCGGATCGCAAGCCACCTCACGGACAGGTCCCAACTCGGGCAGACCTCAGTTGGGAGAGGCTCGGTTCGCTCAGGCGGCGGCGCGGCGGGCCTCGTGGCGGACCTGGACGACCTGGCGGACACCGACGATCTGGGTCAGATTGCCTTCGACCAACTGGGCTTCGACGTCCGACAGGTCATCGAAGGCGATTTCGACGTGGACGGTGTCGCCGGCGCGATGGGACCACATCCGGTCCGGTGTCAGACCGCGTTTGGCGAAAGGTTGCAGGACTCGCGGCAGCAGGCCGGGCGACGCCTCGGCGTCGAGAAAAAAGCGCACATGGGCGGACATAGACGGAAACTCCTGGTCATCGGACGAAAAAACGGGAAACCCCGGCTGTTCAGACAGCCGGGCCGCTAATTCGCGTGACGAGAAGCATGATGCGCATTCCCGAACCCTAGACCGCTCAGGCGCGATAGTCGAATCGCGATCGCGCACGGCACCTATGCAAGAACGATCCGCGGCACGTCCGCCGGCACCGCAGCGATGGCCCCTGCCCCCGCCGCCTCCAGTTCCGCCAGACCGCCGTACCCCCACAGCGCGCCAATCGAGGCGATGGCGTTCGCCTTCGCCGCTTCGATGTCGTGCAGCCGATCGCCCAGAATCGCACAGGCGGCGGCATCGAAACTCTCGGTTTCAAGAATATGGGCCAGCAGATCGTGCTTGCGATCCAGGCCTCCGCCAGGCAGCGCGCCGTAAACTGCCTTGACGTAACGCCGGAGATTCAGATGGTCGATCACCCGTTCGGCGAAGTCCACGCGTTTCGATGTCGCGACGCACATCGTCAGGCCCGCCGCGTGCAAATCGTCCAGCATGGCCGCGATTCCCGGATAAACCGAACAATCGTACAACCCCACCGCCGAATAACGTTCCCGGTAAATCGTCAGCGCGAGGTCCACACGGTCATCCCCATAGGGCGCCAGCAGCCGTTGCAGCGACACTGCGATCGGCGGGCCGACCGCCCATGTCAAATCGCCCGCGGCATCCGGGTCGTGACCGAGCCGATCCAGCGCGAACCGGAAACTCGCGGCGATCCCGGGCCGGGAGTCAGACAGCGTGCCATCGAGATCGAGCAATAAGACACCGATCATCCCAACATGGTCCGGTTGCGTTTGACCGATATCGTCGTTGGATGATCTGGCCCGAGTTGCGTCGTATAGATGGACAAGGACCAATCCAGCGCTTCCTTCGCGGCGAAACGATCGCCCATGTCGCGCAGCACGCCCGCGAGATTGTTGCAGTCCCGCGCCACATTCACATGGGCCCGCCCCAGCGCCTGTTCGTCCAGCGCCAGCGCGCGTTCGAACGCGGACCCGGCGGCGTCGAGATCGCCCAGATCGTGCAAAATCAGACCGATATGGTTGATCGTCGTCGCGGTCTCCGGATGTTCCGCACCCACCGATTCCGTGAACAGCGCCAGCGCGCGGTGGAGTAACGATTGCGCGTCCTCGAAGTCGCCCAGTTCGTGGGCGAGACGGCCCAAGGCGCGCAGATCGGGCGCGAGGTCCGGGTGGTCGGGGCCGAGTTCGCGTTGCCGCGATTCGATGGCGAATTCCAGTTCGGCGCGCTCGGCGCGGAGTTTTGGCAGATCGGGCATGGCGGGTTCCGGCGTTCAGTTGGGTTTCTGGAATTTCAGCACGAATTCGTCCACCGGTGTCGGGTTTTTGAAGACGATGTTCGTGCGGGTGTCCTCTGGGTGACGCAGAAAATCGGCGCCGGCGACGAATTTGAAGCCGGCGGCCTCGATCTCCGCGCGCAGGGACGCTTCCGCGATGCGATGCAGTGTCTTGCCAACGGCCGTGCCGTCTTCGGGGCGGGCGGCGTGGTCGGCGACGACCAGGATGCCGCCAGGTCTCAGCGCGGCGAACAACGCCTTGTTCATCTTCGCGCGATCGACGTCCAGAAAGGTCGTGTCGTGGTAGGCGAAATAGAACGTGATCAGGTCCAGGTCCTTCACGTCTGCGGCCACAGGTTCATCGAACGGGCGGATCGTCACCGTGACGTTCTTCATCGCAAGCGAGGCCATGCGGGCGGTGAGACGCTCTGACTCCTTGGGCACCTGCGCCAGGACCTTGCCCGTGGGCCCCACGGCACGCGCGAGCAATTCGGCGGTGTAACCACCGCCCGCGCCCATTTCCAGCACTTTGGCACCGGTCTTTGGCGCCGCGAAGGCCAGCAGACTGACCGGATCGCGCCGCTTGTCGGTCTGGCGGTCCGCCTCCGACCGATCCGCCGCCGCCACGACCCCTTTGTAATCCTGTGCTTTTCCCGTTACCGGCACGGCGAACGCGAGCAGCACGAGGCCAGACACCATCGCCGCGCGGCGTGAACTGAAAATGGTCATGCGGAGTTTCCCTGAACGGCTGGCCGCGTACCCGCCCGATAACGCCGCCGCGGTCAATCCCCCCGGCGCGCCCCAGGCAATCGGGAGAAGGTAAGAAAGCACCGGGGCAACGCCCCGGCGCTTTCTTACCTTCGGCCGAGCGGCCAGCCGCGGCCGGTGGTGCCCCGTTATTTCAGCCTCTGACCGGCGCCAGTGTCGCGCGCGGGCGGCGGCTCCGGCGCGGCGGTGGGCCGGTCAGGCGGCGGATGACGCCCTCCAGCTCCGGGCCGGCGCGCATCACCGGCGCGCAGGTCGCGGAACCCCAGGGGCGCGCCGCGAAATCGGGATGCAACGCGACGACCTCGCCGCCATTGCCGAACAAGGTCCGGTCGCCCGATTCCAGAAACGATTCGGCCGGCATGCCGTTCGCCAGCAACACGTCGTGGCGCGACAATTGGATGTGATGGTAGGCGATACGGCCAGTCAGGAACTGCCTGACAGAGCGCCCGTTCGCCAGCAGACGGACCGGGATCAAAACGCCATCGACATAAACCGCGTGGCCCGGCGACAACACCAGGTCCTCTGCCGGCATGCCACGTCCGAACGCATGCGCCGCGACGCGGACCGGCCAGACTTTTTCGGGGTTGGGGTGACGCGCACAATCCACCACGCGATGGCCGGTCCAGACCACCTTCGCGGTGTCGCCGCCCAAAAGCGTGCAGACCCGATCGCCGGGGTGGACGGCTTCGACCCGGACGGGGCCTCGGGCGGTGGCGATCTTCGTGCCGGCGGCGAAGCAGTCGTCCTGGTCGAACGCGGGGTGGAGAAGGGGCATGACGGCATGTTCCGGCGTGAAGGGTCAAAAAAGCACAGGCGCGCCGCCATCACGGCGATGTCCCGGGCAGTCTGGCCGCGCAATGGTGACGTGGAGGTTACGAGATGCGGGAAATCGAAATCGTTGGCCGGACGAAGCGAAAAACGGTCAGAAGCGCAATGCCGGGATCGAAGATCGGCCAATCGGCTCAGGGCCTGCCGTTCCTTCGCAGGGACGATCGTCACCGCCGCGATGCAGTGTCGAAGCACGCCATCGCCCGGCGCCACCGGGTGGCACAGGCGGTGCAAGACTTCGCTAAAACTGGGTTCTGGTAATGTTTGGTTGAAACATAAGCGCTATCGCCAACACGGTGTGCGCCGAAGCCATCACCAACGGCCACAACGCCGTGACCGCGGCCAACGTGGTTGGCAGCAGAGCGAACCCCGCCGGATCCTACAGCGAGGCGATGACCACCGCCGTCAATGCCAAGGTCTATGTCCTCGGCAACAACACATCCATTACCAACAACGGCTCTGCCTGCGCCGACACCGTCCTCGGCATCGGCGGCATCGTCAATGGCACCGGAGAAACGATTCTCCTTGGCAACAGCGGCGGTCTCACCGTCAACGGCGGCAACAACACGATCTCCACCGGCACGAACGACGCCCTGACACTGAACGGCAACACCGAGACCGTGACGGCCGGCGCGGGCACCACGATCCTCGACAAAAGTGGCACCGGCGACACGATCCAGGGCTCCAGCCTCACGATCGACAGCTTCGGGGGCACCAGCCTGACGTTAACCGGAAATAACGACACGATCCTGGCCCAGGGCGCGGGCGACAGCGTGACGTTGGCGGGCACCGGGGACAGCCTGACCCTGACAGGCGACCACGGCACCGGTGTCGCCACCGGCGCGGGCTCCTCCGTTCTCGGCACGGGCGCCTACGACTTCGCCGCGACCAATGGCGCCGGCGCCCTGGCGGAGGTCACGGGCGCGTATGCGACAGCGGAAACCTTCGCGGCGGGCGCCGAGGCGGTGTCCTATGGCGCCTATGGCAGCGCGATCGCGGTTGGCGCGGGCGCCGAAGCCGTGTCCCTCGGCCTTGGCGGCACCGCAACGACATACGGCGCCAACGCCATCGCCAACACCGTCGGCGATTACGGCCTCGCATGGGCGCACGGCACGGGCGGGCTGGCGATCACCAACGGCTACAACGCGGAAGCCGCTGCGGACGGCGTATCCGGCGCGGCCGTGACAACGGGCGCGTTCAGCGAGGCCGTGTCCTTCCTGGGCACCGCCACGACCTGGGGAGCCAACGCCATCGCCTATACGCTCGCCAACTACGCCCAGGCCACCGCCAAAGGCGTGGGCGGCGAGGCGGTCACCAACGGGTACGACGCCGTCGCGGTCGCCAACGGGATCGGCGGATGGGCGATTACGACGTGCGCCACAAGCGAGGCCGTGGCGACCGCCGCCGGCGGCACCGCCGAAACGTTTGGCGTCGCGGCGGAAGCGGTCGCGGAAGGCGTCAACGGCCTCGCGGAAACGTTCAATGTTAACTCGACCGCCCTGGGCAACCGCCCGCTTTCCTTGGCGGAGCGGCTCTGGCGCCGGAGCCCACGATACCGGTCGGCACTGGCTCAATGGCGCCGGCCGCCCTGCTCGCGGCTCTCGCCACCACCCCGCGTACGCATTGAATCCGCGGCGTCGATGGCATCCGCGAGCGCCAGAAGTTTGGGCACCGTGCTCAGTCCCGCCAGGATGCCGCGATCGCCCAGGGCGATGCCGTATTTCGGGGCTGTTTCGCCAAAATAGACGCGGACCCATTCATTCCCCGTGACGGGTGGCGATCCGGACCGTCACTTTCTCCTTGCCGAAAAAGGCCAGGATATTCGCCGCCCACCAGTTCTCATTCGCGCGCAGGGGACCACTGGGCATGTAGACTTTGAAAACCTCGTCCGGGACGGGGAAGTACAGCGTCATCTCGGGGCCGCGGGAGGCAGCGGACGACCATGACATGGCGCGGAGGCGGGCGGGCTCGCCGTAATGGCGATAATCCTGGACCAGGTCGCCGAAGCGCGGCTTGATCGCGAAGACCAGCGCGGCCGTCAGGATCGCAGGCGCAAGGATTTTCCGCCAGCGCAGCACCCCTGCGAAGCCCGGCGCCCATGCAAAGCGCGGCGGCAGCCACATCGCCAGCGCCGCCATCGCGACAAACGCCAAATTCTCCCTCACCTGGGCGTGTTGATCGCAGCAGGGTCCGCCAAACTGACGGTAGCTGCCAGCGAGCATCGCATAACAGGTGGCGGCCAGCGCCAGCGCGAAGACCGGCAGCCAGCGGCGCCCGGCGCGCGCGGCCGGGGCGGCATCGGCCCATAGGGCGTGGATCCCGGCGAAGAAGGCGGCTTTCAGCAAGAGGCCTTTGACGGCGTTGCGCCAAGAAAAAGGGCCGTTGTCGAAAACCAGGAACTCCTGGAACAGGCCGGACGCCGCGGCCCGCAGGCTGGGGACCAGGCGGTGATACAAAGCGGGATCGGCGCCCGGTGGCATGTCCAGGTCCGCGCGGTTGTTGGTCATCACGACCCAGACGACCGGCAGCGCCGCCAGCAAAGACACGGCGAGGGAACGCCAGGCAGGCAGCGGCGTGCGCGTGGCGATCGCATGGGCGGCGAGCAGGCCGATGTATAGCGAGACGAACAGCGCTCCGGCCTCGGACGACCAGGCGGCGGCGGTCAGGACGATCGCGGTGGCGGTGCCGCCGGGTTTGGCCGTGGCGGTGCCGTTGGCGAGGGTGAACAGGACGAACAGCGCGGCGGAGACGACGGGCAAATAGGCGACAATGCCGAAGGGCCAGTAGTACAGCGGAAACATGTGGCGGCCAAGCACAAGGAACGCCAGCACCGACAGGGCGCCAAGCACCCGGCCCGGCATTTGACCTGGGCCGAGATGCTTCAGGGCTGGCAACGCCGAGGCCAGGAAGGCGGCCCAATAGACCGCCAGGACCGGGACGATCAGCGGGCGGCCGGATTCGATGACAACCCAGGCATAAGCGGCGATGGCAATTTCCGAGAGCGGACGCGGGCTCCAGGACCAGAAGCGGAACCACAGGAACGAAAAACCCTTGTCGCGGAAATGCGCGAAGGTGCCGTATTCGTCCGCGCCCCAGGCGCCGTGCGGCAGCAGCCCAAGATGCGCGGCAACGGTGCCCGCCATGGCCAGGATCGCCACCAGCATAACGGCCTGCGTGGCGAGCGCCTGCGCGATCATGGCCCGGGAGGTGACGGTCTGCGCGGTGACGGCCCGCGCGGTAACGGTTTGGCCGGTTCTGGACACGTGTTGGCCCGGATTACCCGGCCTTCGCCGCCAGCCGCTTTGCCAGCAACCATCCCGGCAGCGCCCCCAGCGGTGCCGCCGGCAACAACAGCAGCCACCCGACCGGCGCGCCGCCCACGATCAGGTTCATGCCAATGCCCAGCATCATCCCCCCAACCAGAGAGCCCATGACACCGGCCGCGAGGCCAAGGTATAGAATTTCGCCACGTTCGATCATGCGCGCCTCAGGGATCAAGCGCGCCAGCTAAGCGCGGCGGAACCGTTTGACAACCGCCCCCCGCCGCCTATATACGCCCGCCCTTCCATTGCCGGGAACGTGGACGGACCCAATAATGTGGTCCGCGCCCGCGCCGAATTTTCCCTTCGCCGGGAAAACCGGGGCCTACCGGTGCAATAAACCGACCTGAGAAAGGGCACGCGCCCATGACCAAGCGCGCCGAAAGTAAGTACAAGATCAACCGCCGACTCGGCGTCAACCTGTGGGGCCGCGCCAAATCCCCCATCGGAAAACGCGATTACGGCCCAGGACAGCACGGCCAACGCCGTAAGAAGCCGACCGATTTCGGCACCCAGTTGATGGCGAAGCAGAAGCTGAAAGGCTACTACGGCAACATCGGCGAGAAGCAATTCCGCAAGTACTACGAGGAAGCGGTCCGCCGCAAAGGCGACACGTCCGAGAATCTGATCGAGATTCTGGAGCGACGCCTGGACACGGTGATTTACCGCCTGAAGTTCGCGATCACCCCCTTCGCCTCTCGCCAGTTCGTCTCGCACGGGCATGTGACGGTGAACGGCAAGCGGGTGAACATTCCGTCTTACCTCGTGAAGGACAACGACGCGATCGAGGTGAAGGAGAAGTCGAAGCAACTCGCCATCCTGCTCGACTCGACGCAGAGCACCGAGCGCGATGTGCCCGAGTATCTGGAAGTCGATCACCGCGCCATGAAAGGCCGCTACGTCCGCGCGCCGAAGCTGAGCGACGTGCCGTATCCGGTGCAGATGGAACCGCATCTGGTGGTCGAATTCTACTCGCGTTGAGTTTGGATTGAACCACGGACCGGCCCGTTCCAGCGATGGAACGGGCCGGTTTTGTTTTGGGGGTGGAGTCCTGTCGCTGTTGCCCCCCACTGGCCCCAACCCGCCAAACCCGGCTACCGTCGGGACACGGGAGAGAACGAATGACCGAAGACACCTCATTGTTCGGCCTGCGCGGCAAAAAAGCCCTGATTATCGGCGGTGGCCAGGGGATGGGCGAGGCCGCCGCCCGCTTTCTCGCCCAGGTGGGGTGCGATGTCGGGCTGGTGGATCTGGAACAGGACCGCGCAGACCGCGTCGCCGCCATCGTCACTGGCCTTGGCGGTAAGGCCGCGACGATCGTGGGCGACGTCCTCGACGACGCCCAGATCCCGCGTATCGTTGCCGAGGCGGCGGAAAAGCTTGGCGGCATCGATCGCATGGTATCGATCGTCGGCGCCGCCACCTGGGGTTCGCTGCTGGAAACCACCGGCGAGGTCTGGGACCGTCAAATGGCGCTGAACCTGCGCTATTTCTTTCTGATCGCGAAAGAAACCGCCAATGCGATGATCCGCCAGGGCACTGGCGGACGGATCGTTGGCATTGCCTCTGTCGACGGGCAACGCGCCAGCCCGATGCGCGGCGCTTATGGCGCGGCCAAGGCCGGTCTGATCAGCGTGGTCCAGACGATGGCGGTCGAGTGGGCGCCGCACGGCATCTCCGTCAACGCCATCGCCCCCGGCCATATCGTCACGCCGCGTCTGTTCGACACGCCGGCGCGCGTGGAGGGTTATTCCAACAGCCTGATCCCGATGCGCCGGCGCGGCACAACGGACGACATTGGCAAAGCGGCGCTGTTCCTGCTGTCGGACCTCGCCGCTTACGTCAACGGAACGACGTTGGACGTCGATGGCGGCCTGCTGTCCGCCAATCTTTTCCCCATGGGCCTGCCCGCCAGTAACGGATGAAACAGGAGCTTTGCCAATGAACTTCGATTTCTCCGACGACCTGAAACAGGTCCGCGACCACGCCCGCGGCTTCCTGCGCGACGAATGCCCGGCCTCCCTGGTGCGCCGGTCGCTCGACGGCGAGACGGCGTATTCGGAAGCGCTGTGGAAGGAAATCGCCGCCATGGGCTGGGTCGGCGCCGCGATCCCCGAGGCATACGGCGGCGCCGGCCTTGGCTATGAAGGGCTCTGCGTTCTCGCCGAGGAAATGGGCCGCGTTGTCGCGCCGGTTCCCTTCGCCTCCTGCGCCTATCTTGCCGCCGAAGCCATTCTGCTGGCGGGCACGGAAGCACAGAAACGCGAATTTCTACCGGGCCTCGCCGACGGCAGCACCATCGGCTGCTTCGCGTTGGCGGAAGGCAACGGCAACCCCTCCCCCGCTTCGATCCGGGCCCGGGTGACCAAGGGCGAGTTGAGCGGCGTCAAATGGCCGGTCGCCGATGGCGGCAGCGCCGATATCGCCATTATCGCCGCGCGCGACGAGGCGGACGAAATCGGCCTTTATCTGGTTCGTTGCCGCGCCATCGACCGCAAAGCGCTGCGCACCGTCGATCCCACGCGCGATCAGGCCCGTTTCGATTGCGACGAAGTCCCCGCCGAAAAATTGGGTGCCGCCGCCGGCTGGGACACGATCCAACGTCTGCTGGACCGCGCTGCGATTCTGTTCGCGTTCGAACAGGTGGGCGGCGCCGAGGCGGCGCTGGACATGGCGAAGAAATACGCCATGGAACGTTTCGCCTTCGGCCGTCCGATCGGATCGTTTCAGGCAATCAAACATAAGTTGACCGACGTTTACGTCGCCCTCGAACTCGCCCGCTCCAACGCCTATTACGGGGCCTGGGCTTTGTCGGCCGACGCCGCCGAATTGCCGCTGGCCGCCGCGACCGCGCGCGTTTCGGCGACGGAGGCGTTTCATATCGCATCCAAAGAGAACATACAGACCCACGGCGGCGTGGGCTTCACATGGGCGTTCGATTGCCACCTGTATTACCGGAGATCGAAACAACTCGGCCTCCGCCTTGGCGGCGCGCCATTCTGGAAAAACCGCCTGGTCGATCTGCTCGAAATTCGTAACGTCGTCTGAAGGAGTCAAGCACATGGACTTCAACGATACCCGGGAAGAAGCCGAATTCCGCGCGCAGGCGCGGGCTTTCCTGAACGCCAACGCGCAACCCAAAGGCGCGGGACGCCCAACACTCCGTCTCGGCGGCATGGTTGGCGAGGAAGTGACCCGCTGCAAAACCTGGCAGGCGAAAAAAGCCGATGCCGGTTTCGCCGGGATCACCTGGCCGAAACAATTTGGCGGGCGCGAGCTCTCGTCGATTTTCCAGGTTATCTATAACCAGGAAGAAGAGGACTTCACCGTCCCCCGCGGTCTGTTCGAAATCGGCCTTGGCATGTGCATTCCGACCATGATGACATATGCCAGTCCGGAACAACTGGAACGCCACGTCAAACCCGCTGTCCGCGGCGAGGAAGTGTGGTGTCAGTTATTCTCCGAACCCGCCGGCGGATCCGATCTCGCGGCGTTGCGGACCAAGGCGGAACGCGATGGCGACGACTGGGTCATCAATGGCCAGAAAATCTGGACTTCTGGCGCGCATTTGTCCGATTTCGGTATTATCGTCGTGCGCACCGATCCCAATGTGCCGAAACACGAAGGGCTTACGTTCTTCTTCCTGGACATGAAATCGCCGGGTATCGACATCCGCTCTATCCATCAGATGTCGGGCACGCGGCACTTCAACGAGGTGTTTTTCGACGATGTCCGCATTCCCGACTCGCAACGTCTTGGCCAGGTCGGCCAGGGCTGGCGCGTGTCGCTGACGACGTTGATGAACGAACGCCTGGCCGTTGGCGATCCCGCGCGCCCGGACGTGGACGATTTGGTCGCGCTGTGCCGGACCCTGACGATCGACGGGCAACCCGCGATCCGGAATCAGGCGGTGCGGGAGCGCATCGCGGCGTGGTACGCGCAAGCCCAGGGACTGAAATTCACGAAATTCCGGACGATGACAGCGATGTCGAAAGGCGAGACTCCCGGTCCGGAGAACTCGATTCACAAGCTGGTGAATGCGTCCAAATTGCAGGATATCGCCAGTTACGGCATGGACCTGATGGGCGAGGCGGGGATGGTCCAGGACGACGATCTGGTGGAGGCCTGGGGCATGTTCCAGTCCGCGCTGCTGTCGTCCCCCAGCGCGCGGATCGCGGGCGGTTCGGATGAGATTCTGAAAAATATCATCGCGGAACGGGTGCTTGGACTGCCGGCGGATATCCGGGTGGACAAGAACCGCGCGTTTAACACGGTGCCGACCGGCACCAGATGACCTGACGAGACCTGGGGGCGCGAGAAGCCCCCGGGGTATCGCGGGTGCGTTACATTATTCGATGTCAGGCATCCCGGCCAAGCGTTCGACGGCGCCTTGGTCCCGGCACCGAACGCGCGGCCGCCACAGGCAGGCGGCAGCAACGAAAATGGCCCGGACAAGCCGGGCCATTTTCATCGAACGGATGGCAGGACCATCCACCGAAACGGTTACTCCGGCTGCTTCAATCCGAGCCCGGCGAAGCGCCTGTTGAACTTGGCGACCTGGCCGCCGGTGTCCATGATCCGCTGCACGCCGGTCCACGCCGGATGCGACTTCGGATCGATGTCAAGGCGCAGCGTGTCGCCCTCCTTGCCGTAGCAAGAGCGAGTCTTAAAGGTCGAGCCATCCGTCATAATGACGTTGATCTCGTGGTACTCGGGGTGGATGCCCGGTTTCATGCGATAAATCCTTGCTGGCGCCGCCGATCCCGACCGGAGGCGCGAAGGCGCGGTGTGTAGCCCCCCGCGCCCAGGGGAGCAAGCCGTTCTTTATTCCGCCGCCTGGGCCACCCGCTCTCCGCCGTTCAGCGCGAAGCCGGTATAACCATTGGCGGCGATCGCGGAGCATTTCTCCCGGTAAACCGAGATCCCGCCGATATAGGGCATGAACACGCGCGGCTTACCCGGAATGTTCGCGCCCATGTACCAGGATGCCGCCTTGGGGTACAGCGTCGTGTTCGCGACCTCGATCCCGTGCAGCACCCAGTTGTCCTGCGCCGCCCGCGTCGCTTCCATCCGGGTCACGCCGTTCGCGCGCAGCCACGCGAGACAATCCGAGATCCAGTTCACATCCTGCTCAATCGACACCATCATGTTGCTGAGCACGGACGGGCTGCCAGGCCCGGTGATCATGAACATGTTCGGGAACTGCGCCGCCATCAGCCCGAGATACGTCCGCGGCCCATCGCGCCATTCCGCTTCCAGCGTCACCCCGTCCGTGCCCTCGACACCCATGTTCGTCAGCGCGCCGGTCATCGCATCGAACCCCGTCGCGAACACGATCGCGT